>JAAZED010000438.1 GCA_012512465.1 Oxalobacter sp.
AGTTTGGAGTTGGCGACATGAAGCAGGAGATCGCTGATCGAATGCTGCATGGTTTCAATGAGATAGGCCGGATAAACGCCAATCAGGACAACAAACACGGCGAGTATCCCCAGGATAAAAAATTCCCGGCGGCTAATATCCTTGAGCCTGGCGACATGCTCACTTCCCACGGGACCGAAAACCACCCGTTTGACCATCCATAAAGAGTAGGCCGCGCCCAGGACGAGTGTGGACGCGGTGAGAGCCCCTAGCCAGAAGTTGGCCTTGACCATGCCCATGATGACCATGAATTCGCCGACAAACCCGGAGGTGCCCGGCAGGGCGCAGTTGCCGATGGCAAACAGGACAAAGAGTGCGGCAAAACGGGGCATGGTATTGACGACGCCGCCATAATCGGCAATCTGACGGTAGTGCGTCCGGTCATAAAGGATGCCGATACAAAGGAAAAGGGCGGATGAGACAAAACCGTGCGAAATCATCTGGATCATCGCGCCTTCAACAGTGACCTGCTGAAAGAGAAAGAATCCCATGGTGACAAAGCCCATATGCACAATCGATGAATAGGCAACCAGTTTTTTCATGTCTTTCTGGACCATGGCCACAAAGCCGATATAAACAATGGCAATCAGCGAAAGGATGATCATGGTGCTGGAGAGGTAACGACAGGCATCCGGCGTAATGGGCAGCATGAAACGGATGAAACCGTATCCGCCGAGCTTGAGCATGATGGCCGCCAGGACAACAGATCCTTCGGTGGAGGCTTCCACGTGAGCATCCGGCAGCCAGGTGTGAACCGGCCACATGGGCAGCTTGATGCCGAAAGCCAGCAAAAAGCCGATAAACAGCGGAATCTGGATATGAAGCGCCAGCGGAAAGGTCTGCCAGGCAAAAATATCAAAGCTGCCGGTCTGAAGATATAAATAGATAATGGCGACCAGCATGAAAAGCGAGCCAAAGAAGGGATACAGGAAGAACTTGAATGCCGCCGGTATGCGTTTTTCCCCGCCCCAGACCCCGATAATGATAAACATCGGAACCAGGGTGGCTTCAAAAAGGGCGTAAAAAAGCAGCCCGTCAAGCGCACAGAAGGTGCCCGTCATCAGGCCGGAAAGAATCAGAAAGGCGCCGAGATACTGGGGCAGATCGGTTTTATCGGAATCCCACGCGGAAAGCACAACGATACACAGAATAAACGCCGTCAGAATAACCAGCCAGAGCGATATACCATCGATACCCAGGGAGTACCAAATCTGGAAGCGTTCTATCCAGGGGACTTTTTCGACAAACTGCATGCCGGATTTGCTGCTGTCAAATCCTGCAACAAGCAAAAGCGAGAGGCCAAAACTCAGCACAGCCCCGGTTAACGCAATCGCGCGCGAAGCAGCCGGGCCGGTACGCTTCCCGGCCAGGAGAATCAGGAGCCCGAAAAGCATCGGGCACCAGATTGTCAGGCTTAAAACAGGCAGATCGGCTAAAAGCATTATCGGTATTTCGTTTCAGAATGGTGCGTTATAAAACATCATCGGCAAAAGTAAAGCAGGAAACACAGCAGGCTCACTATCATGACAAAGGCATAATGGTACAGGTATCCGGACTGCATGCGCCGTAAGATGCCGGAAAAACCGGCAATAAGCCGGGCGCTGCCAGTGACGATCAGGCCGTCCAGCAACCGGATTTCTCCGAGTTTCCACAGGACATTGCCGACAAACAGGACAAATCGCGTCACGAATCTTTCACTGAAGTTGGTAAGCCGGCCAAACAGAAACAGCCGCTCGGATAGCTGTGCGCCTGTTGCCAGCAGCTTTTGTTCAAGCCAGCCAAGATAATACTGGTTCAGCAAAAGTCGGTAGAGCGCCGGCAGTTTCTTTGCCAGTTTTTGCGGCGCCTCCCGGTTGCGCAGATAAAAATATACAGCAACGCCTGTTCCTGCGATGAGCAGGAAGAAGGTGGGAGACAAAAGATCGTGTATTGCCATGGAAAAGGCTCCGGAGAAATTCCCGGCCAGGTTTTGCATGGCCGGGTGCCTGGTTGCATCAATAGTTATGGCGGAGCCAAAAAAATCGCCAAAGAGTATCGGACCGATGGTTATACCGCCAATCAACAGGGCGGGAACAGCCAGGACAATGAGGGGGATCGTCATGATGCGTGGCGCATTGTGCGGGGTTTCACCCGGCAAGAGTCCCATATGCTCGTGCGGGCCTGGTTTTTCATGTTCGTCTGTTGGATCGGGACGTATGCTGCCAAAACGGGATTCGCCGTGGAAAACCAGGAAAAACAGGCGGAAAGTGTAAAAGGCGGTGACAAAAATCCCCAGGCAGGCTGCGATGAGCGCAAAACGGCTGCCATAAATAAGATGGCCTTTTGCCAGCGCAAGGATAATGCTGTCTTTTGAATAAAACCCGGAAAAAAACGGAACACCGGCAAGAGAGAGTGAGGCGATCAGTGCGGTTATCCAGGTGGCAGGCATGTATTTCCGGAGTCCGCCCATATTCCGGATATCCTGGTCGTGATTCATGCCGAGGATGACGACGCCAGCGGCGAGAAACAGCAGTGCCTTGAAAAAAGCATGGGTCATCAGGTGAAAAATGGCGGCAGAATAGGCCGAGGTGCCCAGTGCGATGGTCATGTAGCCGAGCTGGGAGATGGTTGAGTAGGCAATGACCTGCTTGATGTCATTTCCGACCATGGCAACCAGCCCCATGAAAAGCGCCGTAATGGAACCGATGATGAGCATGCATGACAGGACCGTCTCGGAAAGCTCAAACAGCGGGGACAGGCGTGTCACCATGAAGATGCCGGCGG
>JAAZED010000439.1 GCA_012512465.1 Oxalobacter sp.
CCGGCAGATTCTGGTATTCCAGCCACTGGAGTGACTTGTCCTTGACCCCCAGTTTTCTGGCGCTCAGGTAATTCTGCCGCGCTTCCTTGCGTTCCTCAGGCGTCAGGTTGGCCCACATCTGAATCCGCTCCTTTAAGCGCTCCCTTTCTTCCGGTGACATGCTTTCCATCCGCTGGGCGATTTCCAGCCATTTTTTCTTGCGGGCAGACGTGATCCTGTCCCATACATCTTCAAGCGGAGCAAGCGAATCTCTTTGTTTTTCGGTCAGTTTGGTCCAGTAGGGCTTGGTTCTGAATGTGGTGAAATGTTCATCATCGACCAGCCCGATTTTTTCCATCAGGTTCAGTTCGGGATTAACTGCCCTGAGAATACCAATAGCAACCGCTGTCAGTACCAAAAAGGCAATGACAGCGAAAAAGAAAATCCGCGTACGATGGCTAAACCATCTCATTGATCAGGCCCCGTTGCGTTCAAGATAGGCATTAAAGCCAATATCCGTATACGCAGCCGGCGGCAGCTCATCAGAAAGAACAGCCATGTCAATGGCTGCCGTTTCCCTGATCTGGCGCTGTTCTTCATAATGAACAATACCCATCAGACCGACAGCCAGGACAAGCGCCGGCAAACCCAGCCCCAACCGGCCAAACCAGGATGACTGGCCGGATGCGCTGCCGGTAATGCCGGCAAAAGCTTTCTCGAATACCGCGACACGGACGCTTGCCTCCTGCTTTTTGCGTGAAACGGCAACACTGCGCGCATGCGCCAGCCGCTCCGTCACACTGTCAGGCAAATCGTCCAATCGCTCGTTTAGCGCATGTCGCACTTTATATGCGAAATTTTTTTCTTGCGCGTTCATAACTCTATACCTCTTGATTTGAGTGCCTTGGCAAGCGCCTGCGTTGCCCGTGAGCAGTGTGTTTTCACACTTCCCGCCGAACATTGCATGGCATCTGCCGTTTCAGCAACATCCATATCATTCCAATAACGCATAAGGAACGCTTCCCGTTGACGTGCCGGCAACTTTTGTAGTTCTTCTTCAATAATAACAAGAATCTGCGTGCGTTCCAGCTTATCTGCACTTGATTCCGCCATTCCTCCCGCAATTTCTGACTGATAGACCTCAAGCACATCAAAATCGTCATCCGATGATTTGTCCGACAAGCCGGAAAACAGCGTCACCCAGGTATTCCTGACCTTTTCACGCCGGAAATAATCGCGGATAGTATTTTGCAAAATGCGCTGGAAAAGCATCGGGAATTCAGACGCCGGCCTGTCCCCGTATTTTTCAGCCAGGCTGATCATTGCATCCTGAACGATATCAAGCGCGGACTCGTCCTTTCTCACAGCATAAACTGCCTGTTTGAAAGCACGGCGTTCAACGCCGGCAAGAAAATCGGATAATTCTTTATCAGTAGCCATCAAGCATTGCGAGTGATGCGGAGCCACCCGCAAAAAACAGACAAGAAATCCAAGGAAACGCTGATTAAATGATTTTGGGAGATGAAGTGCAAGGCACACGGCGCGCAGCAATTCGCTTACAAAGCCATTTAATCAGCGTTTCTGTAAAATTTCTCAGGCTATTGTAAATGCTAACAAATAACGGCTCGTTTGTGCAGATTAGGTGTAGAATGATTGGTTTTCAATATTCCTATACAATGGAATCAACATAGGATATTGCATGAATTAATCCGCCTGTTTCAGCTATCAGCCTGGAACAGGTATTTGCCTGACGGCCGCACACAATGCCGCCCGAAATTTGCGTTATAAAACTGTTTGTTCTGACCCGCGCCACAAGCGCGAGAAATCCGTTAAGAATAACCCGGTGCTTTCTGCCGCATGACTGTGCGTGTGGGAGGCAGTTGGCGTATCGGCGGGTTTCGACAGGAAAGGACATCCGATCAATTTCCAATGGACCTTGAAAGGAAGAAGTATGAGTTTAGAAATGACAGGCTCCGAAATACTGGTGCGTTGTCTGGCCGAAGAAGGTGTTGAACATGTTTTCGGCTACCCGGGTGGCGCTGTACTGTATATTTACGATGCCATCTACAATCAGGACAAATTCCAGCATATTCTGGTACGCCATGAGCAGGCAGCCATTCACGCCGCTGACGCCTATGCCCGCAGCTCTGGCAAGGTAGGCGTAGCCATCGTTACCTCCGGCCCCGGTGTCACCAATGCGATTACCGGCCTGGCGACGGCTTACATGGATTCAATTCCCATTGTAGTATTCAGCGGCCAGGTGCCAACCCATTACATCGGGCAGGACGCTTTCCAGGAAAGCGATGCCGTCGGCATTACCCGCCCCTGCGTCAAGCACAATTTTCTGGTAAAAGACGTCAAGGATCTGGCCGAAACGATCAAAAAGGCTTTTTTCATTGCCTCCTCCGGCCGCCCCGGCCCGGTCCTGATTGACGTGCCGAAAGATGTCAGCATGCTGACAGCGCCGTATCATTACCCGAAAGAGATTGATATGCGCTCCTACAAGCCGATTGACAAGGGCCATACCGGACAGATCAGGAAAGCGCTGCAACTGATGCTCCAGGCGGAACGCCCGGTTATTTATGCCGGTGGCGGCGTCATCCTTTCCGATTCGGCACCCGAGCTCAACCAACTGGTGGATCGTCTGGGCTATCCCTGCACCAATACCCTGATGGGTCTTGGCGGCTATCGGGCCAGCAGCGATAAGTATCTGGGCATGCTCGGCATGCACGGCACGTATGAAGCCAACCAGGCAGTACAGAATTGCGATCTCCTGATTGCGATTGGTGCCCGTTTTGATGACCGTGTCATTGGCAATCCGGATCACTTTTCCCAGTCCGGCCGCAAGATCATTCATATCGATATTGACCCGTCGTCCATCTCCAAGCGGGTCCGCGTGGATGTGCCGATTGTCGGCAACGTCAAGGATGTGCTGAAAGAAATGCTGGCACAGCTTGATGGCGCGCATCCGAAAAACAACGCCAAGGCACTGGAAGCCTGGTGGAACCGGATCAATGAATGGCGCTCGATTGAGTGTTTGAGATACGAAAAAACCGACCATATCATCAAGCCGCAATTCGTCATCGAAAAGCTCTGGGAAGTCACCAAAGGCGATGCGTTCATCACCTCTGATGTAGGACAGCACCAGATGTGGGCTGCGCAGTACTACCCGTTTGACAAGCCGCGCCGCTGGTTCAATTCAGGCGGCCTTGGCACCATGGGGGTTGGCCTGCCGTATGCCATGGGCGTACAACTGGCCAACCCGAAAGCCACTGTTGCCTGTGTCACCGGCGAAGCCTCATTCCAGATGAATATCCAGGAACTGGGGACCTGCAGGCAGTACGGCCTGACCCCGAAAATCATCCTGCTCAACAATGGGGTGCTGGGCATGGTACGCCAGTGGCAGCGCCTGGAATACGAATCCCGTTTCTCGGAATCTTACATGAACGCGCTGCCTGATTTTGAAAAACTGGTCGAATCCTATGGCCATGTCGGTATCCGGGTAGAAAAAGCCGCCGATGTGGAAGGTGCCATGAGAGACGCGTTTGCCGAAAAAGGCAAGCTCGTTGTCGTCAACATCCAGACCGACCCGGATGAAAATGTCTGGCCAATGGTTCGTGCCGGCCAGGGATTGACTGAAATGATCTTGAGCATGGAGGAACTGTAATCATGCGACACATTATCTCTATCCTTCTGGAAAACGAAGCAGGCTCGCTGGCACGGGTTGTTTCCCTCTTCGCCGCACGGGGTTACAACATTGAAACCCTCAATGTCGCCCCGACCGAAGACCCGACCCTGTCACG
>JAAZED010000440.1 GCA_012512465.1 Oxalobacter sp.
GATCAAGCGTGTACAGAGCCAGGTTCTCTCCCCCAACTGCTGGGCAAACTAGGTGTCACGCAGGACCACCTGGCTCTCCTTTTTAAACGGCAGTATGGCATCACCCTGCACGAGTATCGCAGTCGCTTACGTGTTGAAAAAGCCGGGAAAATGCTGAGGGAGACAGAGGCTTCTGTTGCCACGATCGTCCATGAGTGCGGATTTGGCAGCCTGTCTTCGTTTTACAGCCTGTTCAAAAAATATACCGGTATGACGCCGACAGCCTATCGTATTGTCCCGGGCAGGAAAAAATCGCGGGAATAAATCCCTGTTCGCGGCAGAGGGCCTGTGCCATTTTCCCCGTGTCTTCAGACATCTGAAGGTAGAGAGATTGCCTGTTTTTCCAAGGAAACAGGGAAAAGCGGGCATTATCGCGTGTCAGTGAAGAACCCGATGTTGTGCGGAGGTGATATTGTCAATCCAGGACTCGATTTCATGCCGGGCAGGAATGCGTCCGGCGGATTTGATAATATCGTCAATGGCCAGCACAGGCAGCTCGTCAGTGCCCAGTTCGCTGAGCTTGTCACGATTCGCAATTTTTCTGACAGAGATGTCGTTTCCTTTTTTTGCCGCAGCCAATTGGCACTGTCTGGTGAGAGCCGCTGATTTTGCGGTATTGTGCCCGAATATTTGTATATCCATTTTTGTCCCGTTTATGCTTTCAGGTATCTGCCATTATCCTTCTGAGCTTTCCCGGCATAAAATGTTCATGCGTGTTTTTTGCGTCTGCTCAAGAAAACGTGCCTGTTGAATGCGGTGCTTCATTTTCACAGAACCCATCTGCCACACAGGTTGAGCAGCCATCCTGTCAACGTAAAAATAAACAGCAGGTAGCATAAAAACAGGCACAACAGTTTCGCTTTCATGACCTGCTTTAACATCAGAATTTCCGGAAGGCTGGCTGCAACCGCACTCATGCAGAACGCCAGAGTGGTGCCGACAGGAAGTCCTTTTTGCAGCAGGCTTTGCATGACAGGAATAATGGCGGTGACATTGGCATAAAGCGGGATACCGACCATGACAGAAAACGGCACTGTCCACCATTCTCCCTTTCCCAGATAATGTGAAAGCCAGGTTTCTGGCACATAGCCATGTAATACGGCGCCAATTGCAACCCCGATGATGATCCACAGCCAGACACGCATGACGATATCCCGGGTTTCATGCCATGCAAAAGTATGGCGCTGGCGAAGGCCGGGTTTTATCACAGTAGCCGTTGCATGGATGGAGATGGTTTTGACTGCAGGCAGTCTTTCCTGTGCTTTTCTCAGAAAAGGCTGCAGCCAGCGTTCAGCGTGCACCATATCCATCAAAAAACCGCCCAGTACACCTGCCAGCATACCAATGAGGAGATATACCAGCGTGAATTTCCATCCCAGCAGTTCCCACAGCAGGACAATCGCAATTTCATTGATAATCGGAGAAGTGATCAGAAAGGCCATGCTCACACCGACTGGAATGCGTGCTGTAGTAAAGCCCAGGAATAAAGGGATGCTTGAACAGGAACAAAACGGGGTGACAGCACCAAAACCCGACCCCATGAAATAGCCGGCAGCCCGCCCGCGCCCAACCAGGAAATTTCTGATTTTTTCCAGCGATAATGCGGCACGAAGCCATGCAATGATATATAC
>JAAZED010000441.1 GCA_012512465.1 Oxalobacter sp.
GTACAATATTCAAACCACACCATAACCGGTTATCATCTGGTAACAGCACAACCATCAATCAGGAAAAAGGAGAGTCTGTGGTACACGGCGTTTTGCAGGTCATTATTGATACAGCGGCAGCCCTCTTTGGCGGGCTGATGCTGCTCCGCTTCTGGATACACGCTTCGCGCGTCAGGCCGCCCATGCAGATCGGAAACTTCATTTATATCCTGACAAACTGGCTGGTCAACCCGTTGCGCCGCGTTATTCCCGGTGTGGGTGGACAGGACTGGGCCAGCCTGGTTGGTGCGATTCTGATTGCCATCATCGCCGCCATTGCCAAATCCATGGCGATCATCCCGGTCTTCATGCTCAAAATCGTCCTGATCCTGACACTGTTGACCCTTTTCAACTGGGTGGTCTATGGCATGATGGGCCTGCTCATCCTGGAGGTAATCTTCAGCTGGGTCAATCCGAACGCCCCGCTTGCGCCACTGGTTTCCGCACTGAACCGTCCCTATCTCACTCCCATCAGAAAACTGATTCCCCCTATTGGCGGCATTGATCTGTCGGTGATGATCCTCTTTATCCTGCTGAATATTGCCGGCCGGCTTGTCCCGGAACTGATCCTGAGTCTCGGACGATGAAAAAAAACTGGCTGTCACAAACCAGCTCAGGATTCAAGCTTGCGGTTCAGATCAGCCCGAACGGGAAAAAGTCGGAAATCCTCTCAGCCACCGAGGATGCGTTGCGTATTCGCCTGCAGGCACCGCCGGTAGACGGCAAAGCCAATGAAGCACTGATCCGTTTCATTGCCGACAAGTGCGATTTACCCAAAAGCAGCGTCCAGATCACCCATGGTTTTACCAGCCGCAAAAAACTGCTGGAAATCCGCATATCCGGACTGACATTACCGGAAATGGAAAAAATCTTTTCAATCTCTTAAGACGGAGCCAAACATGAGTTTTATCGCCAATTACATGATGGTCGATGACAACACCTTCGACAGTCTTTTTGCACTGGATAATGACGACCTGCTTGAAAAAGTCAACGAACTGGAAGAAGCGGGAACTGAACTTTATTGCATGGACAAACTATGGGATGGCCTGCATTTCCTGCTGACCGGCACGACCGCCTCCACCCCTGTTGAGGGAGATGAACTGAGCGAGGCCATCGTGGGCATCGAGATGTTTAATGAAGATGATGAAGAAGCGGATTTCGTCGCATCAACCGAAGCCGGACAACTGGCAGACATCATTGTGGCCATGAAGGAAGTGGATATTGAAAAGCTGGCCCAAAGCGCGAATTTCCGTGAATTCCGGGAAAAAGAAATCTATCCGGACATCTGGTATGACGAAGATGCGGCATCCCTGAGACAGGAACTGGTACAGGAATTCAACAACCTGCTGGCCTTTTACGAAAAAGCGGAAAAACAGAACGCCAATATTCTGGTCAGTATTTTCTAGCGGACGATTTGCTTCTCAGGGCAGCGCCGAAAAAAACGGGACAAGGGCCGGATGCTGTCTGTACGCCCGTTTCATAGCGTTTCCAGTCAAAATACGGGCCGGGATCGGTTTTCCGGGAAGGGGCAATCTGCTGGTGTCCGGTAACAGCAGATATCGGGTAACGCAAACACAAGGCCGATGTCAGTTCTGTCAGAACCGCATACTGACTATCGGTAAAGGGTTCATGGTCACTCCCCTCTAACTCAATACCGATGGAAAAATCATTGCACTGCATTCGGCCGCAAAATTCAGACGCACCGGCATGCCAGGCCCTGTCATTGGCAGAAACAAACTGAACCAGTTCTCCCCCCCGGCGAATCAGGAAGTGGGCGGAAACACGCAGGGAGCGTAACTGGTCAAAATAGGGATGGGCATCATAATCCAGCCGGTTCAGAAAAAGATCGGCAATATATGGGCCACCGTACTCATCTGGCGGCAGGCTGATGTTGTGAACGACGATCAGGTCAACAGGCACATCCGGCTGACGGACATCATAATTGGGAGACGGCAGTTTTTCAGCCGCTTTGCACCACCCGTTTTTTTCAATTGTCAGCATGCCCCCCTCAGGGCTGGACGCTGTGCTCTTCACAGCAGTAAACCTTGCCGGTCCGGAAAACCGCTTCGGATGCGGGCACATAAACACCGCATCTGGCACAGGCAAGCATCTGTTCCACGTTGGAGCTGCGTAAACCATGAACCTGCCGCTGATCGTTCTCATCGTTGCCGAATTTATCGGCACGAAACCGCCCGTCTTCGTTTCTGAAAATAACGATACGCGCCGAACGTTTTATTTTGGCTACGATGGCAGCAATCACCAGCACAAAAACCAGCAGCCACATCAACCAGGTCATATCATCTGTCTCCTGCAAAAGTTCATTTAGGGTCAGGCCTCATTAATTTTCCGCCCGCAAAAAGCCGTTTTGGCTAAAGGGCCAGGCGCAACGGGCAATGGGAACGCAGGCGTAGCAGACCACCATCAAGTTCCCATTTTTCGATGCAACATCGCCATTTGGGAGACAACTGCTTTGCAGCAGGCATAATGAGGCCTGACCCTACCGGGAATTATGCCTGATTGTTTTGTTGCGAAACAGAGGCATTTAACAGCGGGTTTGCATATAATTCACAGGTATTCTGCCATATAAACGAAATGGCATCACAAAACAGCCCATGCGATCAGATTAATTATGTCCACAATAAGCACCAACTTGCAAGCTGTGCAGAACCATATTGCTGATGCGGCGCAAAAAGCGGACCGGCCGCCAGCGTCTGTCCACCTGCTCGCCGTATCAAAGACCTGCCCTGCCCAGGCGGTTATCGAAGCGGCAAGGGCTGGTCAACATGCCTTTGGCGAAAACTACGAACAGGAAGCCATCCGGAAAATACAGCAGATAAAGGAAATCGCTCCGGATCTTGCGCTCGAATGGCACTTCATCGGCCCGATCCAGAGTAACAAGACCCGGGGGATTGCCGCACATTTTGACTGGGTTCATTCGGTCGACCGGGAAAGAATCGCCCGGCGCCTCTCCGAGCAGCGGCCGGCAGGCCTGCCACCGCTCAATGTCTGCCTGCAGATCAACATCAGCCACGAAAACAGCAAAAGCGGTGTCAATGCGCAGGAAATCATTGCACTGGCAAAGACCGTCTCACAGCTTCCCGGGCTCAAATTACGGGGCTTAATGGCAATACCGGAACCAGAGGACAATCCCGAAAAGCAGCACGAGCCGTTTCGCCAGATGAAAAATCTGTACGACGAACTGCGAGAGCAGGGCTATGACCTGGATACCCTGTCCATGGGCATGACAGCGGATATGGACGCCGCCATCGCGGAAGGTGCAACGATCGTCCGTATCGGCACCGCAATCTTTGGAGCAAGAAACTGATATGAAAACCGTTTTAAAAGCAGGATTTATTGGTGGCGGCAACATGGCTTCCGCCCTGATTGGCGGCATGGCCGGAAAAGTCACTGCCGACTCACACATCCATGTCGTTGACCTGAATCCGGATGCCCTTGCCAGCCTGGCAAGCCGGTTTGGGGTAACCACATCATCTGCTATGGATACCCGTCTGACAGAATGCGATGTGCTGGTTCTCGCCGTCAAGCCGCAGCAGATACGTGAAGTGGTCACCAGCCTTCTTCCCCATATCCGCGAGCAACTTATCCTGTCTGTCGCCGCCGGTATCCGCACAACCGATCTTTCCCGCTGGATGCAGGGATATGGCCGGATTGTCTGCACCATGCCAAACACCCCATCACTCATCGGACAGGGCGTAACCGGGCTTTTCGCCATGGATGGCGTAACACCGGAACAGAAACAGACAGCACAGGCCATCATGCAGGCTGTCGGCATGACACTTTGGGTCGACAGCGAAAACCTGCTGGATACGGTCACTGCGATATCCGGCAGCGGACCGGCTTATGTTTTCTACTTTATTGAAGCCCTTCAGGAAGCCGGGAAAGCACTTGGCCTGAGTGAAAATCAGGCAGCGCAACTGGCTCTGGCCACCTTCCGTGGCGCCAGCGAACTGGCGGTTCAATCAACCGATCCGGTATCCGTCCTGCGGGAAAAAGTCACCTCGCCCGGGGGTACCACGTTTGCCGCACTGTCGGTGATGGCGGAAAGCGGTCTGAAAGATCGCATTATCGCGGCAGCAAAGGCAGCCGCGGCACGCAGCGTTGAACTCGGAGAAGAATTCGGCAAAAATGCCGACTGAACCCAGGGGCAGGACTCATTGCTGAGCCTATTGACTGAGGCGCCTTTTCTGGTAATGTTGCCAGAGTTTTCTGAGATAGGGCATCACAAAAGGAGAATACCGTGCCCAGGTCTTGAATGTCACAATACCTGCCGCAAGAAGAGAAAACAGACGGTTTTTGCGAAAAAACAGAAATACCAGCGTTGCCAGAAACCCCGACAGCAAAGGCTTCTGGCGGGCCTGGGACAGGATATTTTTGCCGGTTGAGAGCGCTCCCGGCTGCCAGGTATCCTGCAGTATTGCCGCCATCTGCTCACGCTGAATGGCGCTTTTGGTCACCAGTTCCTCTCGCCGCTTAGCCAGTGATTTAGGTCTTTCCGTCATTTTGCGTCCATTTTTTACTGCCCCGATTTAAGCCGTTCGATATCCTTGGCAATCTCGCTTCGGGTATACGCCAGCATGCGGGGTTTTTTACGGTAGCTGCTGCGGATACTGAGGGCTATCAGCACTGCAGCCCCGGCAAAAAACACGATTAATCCGCTGACCGCTAAAATCCGGTAGGATTCCCAGAAAAGCACAATAACAAGAAATATCCCCAGAAGGAATGTCATGATCACGCAAAACAGCGCCACCAGTGAAAGGATGAGGTAGGACAAGAGACGCTGGGCCTCTTCCTGCAACTCAACCGTAAAAAGTTCGACACGTGTGTTAAAGATGGCGAGCAGGGTGCTCGCCATTCTTGTCACATTTCTGATGATACCCATTCGCTAAAGCACCGGGATTATTTGCGTGCAATCAGCATGCCAAGCATGATGCCGATAACGGTAACCACACCGGCGGCCTGCCAGGGATGCGCTTTGGCATACTCGGCGGTGCATACTGCTGCGGTTTTCGCCTTGCTGATGACAATATCTTCCAGCTCGCGCATGGCAAATTTGGCATCCTCAAGCGTGGACTCCAGCTTTTCCTTGGCTTTCTGAAAGCTTTCGCTTCCCTGTTGTGCGCTGTTTTCCAGCATTTTTTCTGCGTCCTGGATAATTGATTTCAAATTACCCATCAGTTTGGCGCCTGCTTCATTTGTTGTATCCATGATTCAATGATCCTTTCATGTTTGTAAACTATTGAGTAACCGCTTTCATGCAAAGTTCATTTTGACCGTTTTTTGTCACCCCTGCATTACTTCATAGGATAAACCTTAATGCAAGGCATAGTCCAGCAGTATCCCGGCAAATAATGCGAGTCCGATCAGGTTATTGCAGCGAAACGCCAGCAGGCACTTCATCCTGTCCCGCGTTCTGATCAGCCGGTATTGAAAGACCATACAACAGGCTGCCGCCAGAAGTCCTGTGATAAAGCCGTAACCCAGCCCGGCATGAAGCCCGGAAAGGGAAAAGACAAGCAGCATCAGCGCATAACTTACCATGACAGCCGATACGTCAAATTGACCAAACGTAATGGCCGATGTACGAATGCCGATTTTCACGTCATCATCCTTGTCCACCATGGCATACTCCGTATCATACGCCAGTGTCCAGAAAACATTGCCCAGCATGAAACACCAGGCGATCACCGGAACATGTCCCTGTATGGCAGCAAACGCCATGGGGTAGGCGAATCCGAAAGCGATCCCGAGATAAGCCTGTGGTATGGCAAAAAAACGCTTGAACCAGGGATAGGTTGCAGCAAGAAGCAAGCCGACAACCGCAAGCTGCCGTGTCAGGGCATTCAACTGAAGCACCATGAGAAACGAAATAAATGACAGGACAATTGCCACCATAATGGCTTCCCAGGGAGCAATCTTTCCGGCAGTGAGCGGCCGGTCTCTGGTCCGTTTGACATGTCGGTCAATATCCCGGTCGGCAAAATCATTGATCGCGCACCCGGCAGAGTGCATCAATACGGCACCAAGGGTAAAAACCAGAAATGGTGTCCAGCCTGGCCACCCGCCGGCAGCAATCCACAAGCCGATCAGCGACGGCCACATCAGCAGCATGTAGCCAATCGGTTTTTCAATGCGGATCAGGCGCAGATAAAGATGGATCCGTGACGTCACTCGCGCTCCTATACCTTCAGAAAATCCTCAAAACCGCCAAGCCAGCGTTTCAGATGCGATTCAACCACCATCTGAGCTTTTTCGCAGGGATCAGCCAGTAACGATTCGGCAATCTCCCGAGATGCCTCAATCAGGTCCGTATCGGTCTGCAGATCGGCAAAGCGCAGCATCGCCAGGCCGGATTGCCGGGCCCCAAGAAACTCTCCTGGCCCCCGAATATCCAGATCCCGTTTGGCAATGACAAAACCATCCGTTGTTTCACGCATGGTCATCAGGCGCTGTTTTGCCGTTTCACCCAGTGGGGCCTGATACAGCAACAGGCAGATACTTTCCGCATCACCCCGGCCAACCCGCCCACGCAACTGATGGAGCTGTGACAGGCCAAAACGCTCGGCATGCTCAATGATCATCAGGGAAGCATTCGGCACATCCACCCCGACCTCAATCACTGTCGTGGCAACCAGCAGATGAACCTCTCCCCGCACAAAAGCATCCATGACCGCCTGCTTTTCCCCCTGCTTCAAGCGGCCATGTACCAGACCGACCGTCAAATCCGGCAGCACTTCCTGTAAAAGCGTATGGGTTTCCACCGCTGTTTGCAACTGAAGCGCCTCAGACTCCTCAATCAAAGGGCAGACCCAGTATACCTGGCGCCCGGAAAGCGCCGCGGCATGTATCCGCTCGATCACCTCATCACGTCTTGAGCGATCAATCAGGCGCGTAACAACCGGCGTGCGGCCAGGCGGCAACTCATTAATCACGGAGACATCCAGATCCGCGTAATAGGTCATGGCAAGCGTGCGGGGAATCGGCGTGGCACTCATCATCAACTGGTGCGGCATAAGCCCTGCCTTTTTATTTCCCTTGTTGCGCAGCATCAGGCGCTGGCCCACACCAAAACGGTGCTGCTCATCCACGATGACCAGGCCCAGCCGGTCAAAATGCACATCCTCCTGGATCAGGGCATGTGTTCCGATAACCAGGCGTGCCTCGCCGGACATGATCCGGGAAACCGCCCCCTCTCTTTCCTTTTTTCTCATGCTGCCGGTGAGCCAGGCCACATCCACCCCCAGCGGTGTCATCCACTGGGCCACCCGCTGAAAATGCTGCTCCGCAAGAATCTCCGTTGGCGCCATCATGGCAACCTGATAACCGCTATCGATCGCCTGCGCTGCCGCCATTGCCGCCACAACGGTTTTCCCGCTTCCCACATCGCCCTGCAATAAACGCTGCATGGGATAAGGCAATTGCATGCTTTCGGTGATTTCGTCCAGTACCCGATACTGTTCGCCGGTCAATGAAAAGGGTAAAACATCAAGGAGTGCGCGACTTGTTGCACCGGTAGCGGAAAGCTGCGGCGCCGTTTGCTCCCGGCGGCGCGTATGCGCCCGCTTCATGGAAAGCTGCTGTGCCAGAAGTTCATCAAATTTCATACGGCGCCATGCCGGATGTGTCCGTTCGAAAAGCGCATTTTCATCCACATCGGGTGGCGGATTATGCAGCAGTTGAACGGCATTACCAAAAGCCGGTAAATTCAGGCGTTGCAGGATTTCCGGCGGCAGCGTGTCTGCCCGGTCCGCCCGCGCCATCGCAGCGGTGATTTCCTTACGCAGTACCTGCTGTGAAATTCCTTCCGTTGAGGGGTAAACCGGCGTTAAGGCATCAGGAAGCGGTGTGTTTTCAGACACGACCCGATACACCGGGTGCACCATTTCTGCACCGAAAAAACCCTGGCGCAGCTCCCCCCGTGCCCGCACCCGCACACCCACCGCGAGCTGCTTTAGCTGGCTGGCATAAAAATGGAGAAACCGCAAAAAAAGCTCGCCTGTTTCGTCAGCAATGCAAACGACGAGCTGCCGGCGGGGACGGTATTGCACCTCAGAGAGGGTAACAAGCCCCTCAACCTGAACCGGGCCCGTCATCAGTTGCGCCTCGCGAACCGGCGTAACCCGCGTTTCATCCTCATACCGCATGGGCA
>JAAZED010000442.1 GCA_012512465.1 Oxalobacter sp.
GAAACAGCTCCCGCCCGGCAGCATGACTTTCCGAAGCAAAACTGTCACAATAAGTCACTTGTTCCCTCACAAAAGCAGCTGACATGAGCAAGATTTCCGCATCGCCTGTTATCAACCGGGTTGTCTTCATCGCACTGCTTGTCCTCTGCCTGGCTCCCTTTATTACCACCGCCATGGCGCTTTTACTGGGCGTGTTTTTTGCCTTGTTTTTTACCCATCCCTATCCCCAACTGAGCAAAACCGTTTCCAGGTATCTCCTCCAGATTTCCATTGTCGGTCTTGGCTTCGGCATGAATCTGTTTGAATCGCTCAAGACGGGACGCGATGGCATTCTTTTTACCATCATCTCGGTTTTTGGCGTCCTCTTTTTGGGCATATTGATCGGAAAATGGCTGAAGCTGGACCGTATCATCGCCTATCTGGTTGCCGCCGGTACGGCAATTTGCGGAGGAAGCGCCATTGCCGCCGTTGCCCCTATTGTCAGGGCAAAAGACAGTGAAATATCCGTTTCCATCGGCACCGTTTTCATCCTGAATGCTGTGGCACTGCTGATCTTTCCGTCGATCGGCCATTTTTTCAATCTCTCGCAAAGCGAATTTGGCACCTGGGCTGCCATTGCCATCCACGACACGTCATCCGTCGTTGGCGCAGGCGCTGCCTATGGAGAAGACGCCCTCAAAATTGCCACCACCATCAAGCTGACACGCGCCCTCTGGATTATCCCGCTTTGCATTGTCACCGCACTGCTTTTCCGGGAAAAAACCCAAAAGATGTACAAGCCGTGGTTTATTCTCTTTTTCATCATCGCCATGCTGATCAATACCTTCTTTCCCTTGCCGGGAATGATCGGTGACAATATCATCGGGCTTGCCAAAAAAGGTTTCACCATGACACTCTTTCTCATCGGCACCGACATCTCTCTTGAAACCCTGAAAAAAGTCGGCCCGAAAGCCTTTATCTTTGGCATAATCCTCTGGACTATCATCAGCCTGTCCAGTTTTGCCGTTGTTGTGCTGACATAAGGAACCGCTGATTAATGCGTTTTGTGAGATAAGGTGCAAGACACACGGCGCGCAGCAAGCGCGGCATATCTCACGATAGACAAGCTTGCGAGCACCGAAGAGCGCAGCAATTCGTTCACAAGGCACATTAATCAGCGGTTCCATAACCGCATGTGATGGTATATATTGTCGGCAGAACAAAATAGTCAGACACAGGACCCCTATGAGAGATACGGCATTAGAAGAAGACGAGGAAAGCTGGTACCACGCCAATTCAACGCCCATGATGAGCCGGATGCTGCCGCTGCTGACATGGAACCAGGCGGAAAAGTGGACCGAACTGCTCGATAATTTCAAGCCTGCTGATGCCAGAATATGGATTCCCTGCCTCATCGTGCACGGCCCACGCGCCTTTGCCCTGACCGTTACCGACGAAAGCATGTACAATCCTGCCGCGCCGCGCTCCTTTGCCAGCGGGGATTATATTTATGTGGATCCGGATGCCGGGATTTCCCACGAAAGCATCATCGTCGTCAAACGGGACAATGGCAACCTGGTTTTCAGGCAACTGATCGTCGAACCCGACGGCAAAGCCCTATTCAAGGCCATCAACCCTGACTGGCCGGAAGCGCCTTTTGAAGCCAGAAGAGAAACCGAAATCTGTGGTGTTGTCATTGGCAAGACCCTGCCCTGACACAACCGGACAGCGAAAGTGCACATGAGCAAGAAAATCGATCACCTCCTCGAATATTTCAGCCTGCTTCAGGTCATGGCAACAGCAGGAAAAACCCATGCGGCCATTATCCATTGTCTTGGTGTTCTGGCTGACGGCGCCGAGTTTCGTGAAAATTACCATGAACAGTTCCTTGAGAGCCTCAAGATGGCCATGATGGATTCGCAGGAAACCCTGAAACAACTGGAAAAAGCCGAGATCCGTCTTAACAAGCATCACAGCGATGTGCTTTCAGGTACCCCGCCGTCCAGCCAAAGCCACTGATTCGTCTTTTTCATGAAACTTGCCACCTGGAATGTCAATTCGCTCAGGGTTCGCCTGCCCCAGGTGCTTGACTGGCTGAAAGCCCATCCGGTTGATGTACTCTGCCTGCAGGAAACCAAGATCACCGATGACAGATTTCCCTTTATGGAACTGGCTGCAGCAGGTTATGAAGCCGTCACTGCCGGACAGAAAACCTATAATGGTGTCGCTATCCTGTCCAGACACCCGCTTTCTGATGTCGTCCGAAACAACCCCTTGTATGTGGATGACCAGCAGCGGATTATTGCTGCGACCCTTTCAGATATCCGCGTCATCTGCGCGTATGTGCCAAACGGTCAGGCGCCTGCCACGGAAAAGTATGCCTACAAGCTGGCATGGCTGTCTGCCTTTCACGACTGGGTTGAACAGGAAAAACACCAGCACCCCCGGCTGGCCATACTGGGAGACTACAACATTGCACCTGAAAACCGTGATGTTCATGACCCGGCAGCATGGGAAGGCCATGCACTGGTCTCACCCCCTGAAAGAGCCGCTTTTTCCCGCCTGACGGCCCTGGGTCTCAAAGACGCCTACCGCCTCTTTGAACAGCCGGAAAGCGGATACAGCTGGTGGGATTACCGGCAGGCGGCTTTCAGACGTGACATGGGGTTGCGCATTGACCATATTC
>JAAZED010000443.1 GCA_012512465.1 Oxalobacter sp.
CACGGCGCCCAATCTGTCGATTGAGCCGACATCCGGTGAAAAGCATCGTCGCCACCAGGTCAGCCCGAATGGCTATTATCGTGGCAAGAAGGTCATGAAGACCAAGAGTGATGAATAAGTAATTCAGACGCTTTCATGTATGGCGCAGCTGGTTTAACCTGTGCGCCATTTTATGTTGTACCAGACTGAAAATCGTTGGAGGGCGGACCGAAAATCCGTATGAGCGTGGCTCGGAGTGAATCAGATAGTATAAAAATTTCAATTGACTGTATGGGCGGTGATCACGGGATATCTGTGACCATTCCTGCCTGTATTGCTTTTCTCAAGCAGACTCCCGACGCGGAACTGGTACTGGTCGGCATGCAGGATCAGATCGTTGACCAACTGAAAAGGCTTCGTGCAGAGAATCATCCGCGCATTTCCATCAAAAATGCAACCGAAGTGGTGACAATGGAGGACCCGCTGGAAATTGCCTTGCGCAAAAAGCGTGATTCTTCCATGCGGGTTGCCATTGAACAGGTCAAAAGCGGGGAGGCGCAGGCGTGCGTTTCTGCGGGTAATACCGGTGCGCTGATGGCGATTTCCCGTTATCTTTTGAGAACGCTGCCGGGTGTTGACCGACCGGCGATCTGCGCCATTTTGCCTAACCAGAAAGGCGGTCCGACGTATGCGCTGGATCTTGGTGCCAATGTGGATTGCGAAGCAGAGCATCTGCACCAGTTTGCCATTATGGGATCACTTCTGTTTTCTGCAGTTGAGGATGTGCCGAATCCACGGGTTGGCCTGCTTAATGTGGGAACAGAAGAAATCAAGGGAAACGAGGTTGTAAAAGAGGCTGGTGAATTGCTGAAAACAGAGGCCCGCAAAGGCTCACTGAATTATCTGGGTAACGTCGAGGGCAATGATTTATTCGAAGGTACCTGCGATGTCGTCGTTTGCGATGGTTTTGTGGGGAATGTGACGTTGAAATCAGTGGAAGGGCTGGGCCGGTTTTTCCGCAATGTCCTGGTTTCAGAACTCAAGAGCAGTCCGTTGAATATGCTGGGTGCCCTGCTGGCCAGAAAAGCCTTGAAGTCGATTCGCGAAAGGCTTAATCCGTCACGTTTTAATGGTGCGAGTCTTTTGGGCCTGAAGGGCCTTGTCTTTAAAAGTCACGGCAGTGCGGATGCTTTTGCCTTTGAATGGGCAATCAGACGCGCGTACGATGCCGTCAACAGTAATGTAATGTTACGTATATCAACCATGATGGCTGAATTTCTGCAGAAGTCGGAAAACGGAAATGATGCGGATGGTACTGCAGCGCAATCGGAAATACAGGAACAGAAATCAGCATGACAGTTTATGCAAAAATAATCGGTACCGGCAGCTATCTGCCTCCAAGGCGTGTTACAAATGAAGAGCTTGTCACCATGCTGGCCGCAACCGGTGTGGAAACGTCGGATGAGTGGATTCGCTCACGCAGCGGTATTGCTGCCAGGCACTTTGCCGACAGCAACATGCAATCAAGTGATCTTGGTACGGAAGCGGCGAAAAAAGCGCTGGAAATGGCCAAGGTTGATCCCAATGAAATTGAGTTGATCATTCTTGCCACCGCAACGCCTGATTTTCTGGGCGGATTTCCCAATACCGCTTCAGTCGTACAGTCGAAACTGGGTATCATGAATGGCTGCGCCGCCATGGATGTCCAGGCGGTATGCAGCGGTTTTGTTTATGCGCTCAGTGTTGCTGACAGCTTTATCCGCTCTGCCACCTACAAGAAGGTTCTGGTTATTGGTGCCGAGGTGTATTCCCGTATCCTGGATTTCAAGGATCGTACCACCTGCGTTCTTTTTGGCGATGGCGCCGGTGCCGTTGTGCTGTCAGCGTCTGACGAGCCGGGTATCCTGGGCGCACGCCTGCATGCAGATGGCACCTATGGCGATATCCTGTGTATTCCCGGCAAACTGAATCATGGCGCGATTGAAGGGCAGGCTTTTCTGTACATGGATGGCACGGCCGTTTATAAACTGGCGGTGACGCTGATGGACCGGGTTGGCACGGAAGTGCTGGAAATGACAGGCACACCGACTTCAGAAGTGGACTGGCTGATTCCCCATCAGGCCAACATCCGTATCATGCAAAGTTCTGCGAAAAAAATGGGCATTACCTCAGACCATGTGGTTGAAACGGTTGACCAGCATGGCAATACCTCAGCTGCCTCTATTCCGCTTGCGCTGGATACGGCCGTTCGTGACGGACGTGTCAAGCCCGGCCAGAATGTGTTGATGGTTGCGCTGGGTGGCGGCCTGACCTGGGGTGCCGTCCTGGCAAGAATGTAGCCTGTTTTTTTTTATTAACGTTAACCCGCACTGATCAGACATGCTTAAATTTGCTTTTGTTTTTCCCGGCCAGGGGTCGCAAGCTGTAGGAATGCTAAACGGTTTTGCCGGCAATCCTGTTGTATCCGAAACGCTTGCTGAAGCATCTGATGCTATTCAGATGGATATTGCCAGATTGATTGCCGAAGGTCCGAAAGAAGATCTGGATCTGACGACCAATACCCAGCCTGTCATGTTGAGTGCCTCGGTGGCATTTTATCGTGCGTGGCTGGCAGCTGGCGGCGCCAAACCGGAAGTGGTGGCCGGTCATAGCCTGGGAGAATTTTCTGCACTGGTTGCTGCCGGTGTTATTCCTTTTGCCGATGCCGTTCGTCTGGTGCGCTTTCGTGCACAGGCCATGCAGGAGGCTGTTCCTGTCGGACAGGGCGGTATGGCAGCTATTTTAGGGCTTTCTGATGAGGATGTGATTGCAGCCTGCTCGGAAGCGGCACAGGGAGACGTCGTTGAACCGGCCAATTTCAATGCGCCGGCTCAACTGGTGATTGCCGGCCACAAGGGAGCGCTGGAGCGCGCCTGTGAGGCAGCCAAGGCCAAAGGGGCCAAACGGGCGATCATGCTGCCGGTTTCCGCGCCATTTCACTCTTCTCTGTTGTCCCCGGCATCGGAACGCCTGAAAGAATATATGGCGTCACTGACCTTTTCCACCCCGGAAATTCCACTGATTAATAATGTGGATGTGGCTGTTCTGAATGATCCTGAAGCGATCAAGGATGCGCTGGTCAGGCAGGTGGCCAATTCGGTGCGCTGGGTTGAAACGATCAGGAAAATGGCATCCATGGGAATTACCCATGTGGTGGAATGCGGTCCTGGTAAGGTGCTGGCGGGTCTTTGCCGCCGTATCGATGGATCGGTTACCGGTGAAGCCATTGTTGATCAGGCATCTCTCGAAAACGTGCTGGAGACTTTACAATGACATCACAGGATTTGCAGGGCAAGGTTGCGCTTGTTACCGGCGCATCGCGCGGTATTGGTCATGCCATTGCGCTGGAATTGGCGCGCCAGGGCGCAACCGTGATTGGTACGGCGACATCTGAGTCCGGTGCGGTAGCGATTACTGACGCATTGAACCGGATTCGTCCGGATGCGGGTAAAGGAGTCGTTTTAGATGTGAGTGATGCCGGGCGCAGTCTTGCTGTGATTGAAGAAGTGCAAAAGGAATACGCAACCATCCATATTCTGGTGAATAACGCGGGTATTACGCAGGATAACCTTGCCATGCGCATGAAGGACGAGGAGTGGGACCAGGTTATTGAAGTGAATCTGAATGCGGTTGGCAGGCTGTCCCGGGCTGTATTGCGGGGCATGATGAAACAGCGCGAGGGCCGGATTATCAATGTCACGTCAGTTGTCGGGTCAATGGGCAATGCCGGCCAGATAAATTATGCGGCCTCAAAAGCGGCTGTGGAGGGCATGAGCCGTGCGCTGGCCCGTGAAATCGGTAACCGAAACATTACCGTCAATTGCGTTGCCCCCGGATTCATTGATACTGACATGACAAAACAGCTGAGCGAAGAACAGATTGCCACGTTGCTTCGCCAGGTTCCGCTGGCCCGTTTCGGGACACCGGAAGATGTGGCTTATGCCACCGCTTTCCTCGCATCCCCCCAGGCATCCTATATTACAGGCGCCGTATTGCATGTAAATGGCGGGATGTTTATGAATTGATTGCCTGGATGTGATTTTTTGAGCCGTTTTTTTACTATAATTAGCTTTCGACTTTGGAAACAAAAAACCAAAAATGGAATTTTCAAGCGCAAATCTGCTAAAATGCGCGCACTTTTCTTTACCAATAATTTTATAACTGGAGCCAACAAATGTCCGATATCGAACAACGTGTGAAAAAGATCGTCGCCGAGCAACTGGGTGTTGCTGAAGACGAAATCAAGCTGGAATCATCTTTCGTAGATGATCTGGGTGCTGATTCACTCGATACAGTTGAGCTTGTCATGGCCCTCGAAGATGAATTTGAAATCGAAATCCCCGATGAGCAAGCTGAAAAGATCACCACGGTGAAACAAGCCGTCGACTATGCTACTGCCAACATGCAGTCATAATCCCCGAATCAATTCAAGGAGAACAGTTTGAGCCGTACACGACAACGCCGGGTCGTTATTACCGGCCTGGGATGCATCTCGCCCGTAGGAAATAACGTTGCCGATATGTGGAGTGCGGTAACCGCTGGAAAATCCGGCATCGGACCGATTACCCGGTTTGATGCATCCAATTTCAGCACCACCTTTGCCGGCGAAGTCAAAGATTTTCAGTTGGAGAATTATATTCCGGCAAAAGAAGCCCGTCATATGGATACCTTTATCCACTATGGCATGGCCGCCGGTATTCAGGCTATTGAAGACAGCGGCCTGGTGGTGACAGAGGAAAATGCTCGCCGTATTGGTGTCAATATCGGTTCCGGCATTGGCGGGCTGCCCATGATTGAGCATACTCATGCAGAGTATATGAATCGTGGTCCCCGCAGAATCAGTCCGTTTTTTGTGCCTGCTTCCATCATCAATATGATTTCCGGTTCCCTTTCCATCCGTTACGGCATGAAAGGCCCGAACCTGTCGATTGTGACCGCCTGTTCCACCGGGCTGCACAGTATCGGGTTTGCCGGACGAATCATTGCGTATGGTGATGCTGATGTGATGATTGCCGGCGGTGCGGAATCGACGATTTCACCGCTGGGACTTGGTGGTTTCGCCTCAGCGCGTGCGCTTTCGAGCCGCAATGATGATCCGGCAACGGCTTCCCGCCCATGGGACAAGGATCGTGATGGTTTTGTTCTCGGCGAAGGCGGCGGTGTCATGGTGCTGGAGGAATATGAGCATGCCAAGGCCCGTGGCGCGAAGATTTATGCGGAACTGGTTGGTTTCGGCATGAGTGCGGATGCCAATCACATGACAGCGCCTCTGGAAGACGGCAGTGGCGCCAGCGACTGTATGCTCAATGCATTAAATGATGCCGGTATCAATCCGGATCAGGTCGATTATGTGAATGCCCATGGCACATCCACCCCGCTTGGCGATATTGCGGAGACCGTGGCTGTGAAGCGGACGCTGGGTGACCATGCCAAAAAGGTGGTGGTCAGTTCAACCAAATCGATGTTTGGCCATTTACTGGGTGGTGCTGGCGGGCTTGAAGCGGTTATTACCGTACTGGCCCTTCATAATCAGGTCATACCGCCAACTATCAATATCTTTAATCAGGATCCGGCGTGTGATCTGGATTATTGCGCCAATACGGCAAGAGACAGCAAGATCAATTATGCGCTGAAAAATTCTTTCGGATTTGGTGGCACAAACGGATCACTGCTGTTCGGCAAGATCTGATTACACGATTTTATTATGCTGAAACCCCGTTCATTGCGAAGTGAATGGGGTTTTTTCATATATGGCTTTCTTTGAAGCGATAAATGATGTCAATTGCCGTATCTGTCCAGGTTCAGCCATCCCGTTTTTTTTCACTTCTGACTGTCGGAATGGCTGTGCTTTTGCTACTGACCGGCCTTCTGGTCATTTCGGGGTATGCGGGGTCATTTGGTTTTTGGGGCAGGATATCTGTTCTGGTCACCAGCCTGATTTCATCGCTTTTTTTTATTTTTTTGCATTTCCACTCCAAAAAAACCTTCCGGATTGATATATCCGGAAGCGGACAAATACGGTTACGCGAAGATACCCATAATGTATCCACGCAGATCTTCCATCAAAAGCAGGCTGCACCGGATGCAGAAGCGTTTTACCTGGTAAATGGTTCAACCATTTGGCCGACATTGCTTCTACTGCGTCTGGTGTCTGATTCAGCCCGGAAAAGTTTTTTGCTTGTTTTTCCTGATTCAGTCAACGCGGAACAATTCAAGGCGCTTTACATCGCATGCCAGTGGTTGACCGTTCACCAAAATGAAACGCAGTAAATAGATTTTTTGAACTAATTGCAATTCGGAAACTCTAACCATTAGTTTCCGGCAATTGCCTGGATACAGGGTATTTCATTTTGGCAACTGAGCGAGAAATTGACAGGGTGCTTGTCGAACGTGTGCAGCAGGGTGACAAGACGAGTTTCGACATACTGGTGTCGAAATACCAGCGGAAACTGTTCAGACTGGTGTTGCGCTTTGTTCATAATCAGTCTGAAGCGGAAGATGTTGTGCAGGAAACTTTTATAAAAGCTTATCGGGCGCTTCATCAGTTTCGTGGAGATGCGGCATTTTATACCTGGATTTACCGGATCGGAATCAATACCGCAAGGAATTTTCTGGATAACCGGGGAAGACGGGTGCCGACTTCTACGGATATGACGGCAGAGCAGATGGAATCTTTCAGTGAAGGAGAGAACCTTCGCGATATTAATACGCCGGAATCGGTTTTGGCCTCAAAGCAGATAGCCGAGACCGTCAATCTGGCAATGAATGAGTTGCCGGATGATCTGAGATCAGCGCTGATGCTGCGGGAAATCGAAGGTTTGAGTTATGAGGAAATTGCCATTGCTATGGCGTGTCCGATAGGAACGGTAAGAAGCCGTATATTCCGGGCAAGAGAAGCGGTTGCCGTACGGCTGCGTCCCTTGCTGGGAACGGATGTCGACAGGCGGTGGTAAATGCAGGGAGTATGGATAAAGATGGAAAAAAGTGCAGTAAAGGAACAATTATCAGCCATGCTGGATGGTGAACTTGAGGGCGAAGCGATAGATAGGGTTTTGCATGAATTCGCTGATAGGGATTTATATGAAACCGCCGGACTTTATTTACAGATCGGAGATGTCTTACGGCAGGGAGAGGCCTTCATGGCGCCTTCTTGTGATCTGGCTGTTTTAATCCGGGAATATCTGAAATCGGAAAGCTACCTTTCTGTTGATCTGGATGAAACAGAGGATATCCGGCAAAAGAAGAGGCTGATAATAGAGATTTGACTATCAGGCAGAAAAACATACCCCGGGTGTCTGGACGTTAAAAAGCAATCGTCACAGAAGATGGTGTTTTTTTTATCGTGATGATCGTGCTTTTTTATTCCGTTGATCCTGGGCTCATCCCTCATTCATTTGCCTGCTGCAAAGCGGCTTTTTCCCGCTTGTCGTCGTTACCGTGCCAAAATTGAATTCGCCATATGCCCGATACGGCTTCGTCCACTGTTGGGCCGTCGCCTTGACAGTCAGGAAAAATCAGCCTTTCGCCCACGACAATTTAATGAGGGCTGAGCCTGGCCTGATAAACAAAGAAGACAGGGTGGTATGGATAAAACAAGCCCGGATTTTGGTATTTTCCATGATAAAATATAAGGCTATCTAAAAAAGTAATCCGTCTTAATTTTTTCATTGGAGTTTGTCTCATGGCAATCGAACGCACCCTGTCGATTATTAAGCCCGATGCAGTGGCAAAAGATGTAATCGGCCAGATTTATTCCCGTTTTGAAAATGCAGGCCTCAAAATTATTGCAGCACGCATGGTCAAGCTGTCCCGCGCTGAAGCAGAAGGATTTTATGCCGAGCATCGTGAGCGCCCGTTCTTTAAGGATCTGGTCGATTTCATGATGTCAGGTCCTGTTATGGTTCAGGTGCTGGAAGGTGACAATGCCATCGCAAAAAACCGCGAACTGATGGGGGCGACCAATCCGAAAGAAGCAGACAAAGGCACCATTCGCGCTGATTTTGCCGACTCCATTGATGCCAATGCGGTACATGGCTCAGACAGTGCGACAGCGGCAACCAAGGAGATTGCGTTTTTCTTTCCGGAAACCCAGGCCTACTCCCGTTAATGATGTGACCTGCCCATAAAAGCGGGCGGGCTTTCTCTTTTCTGTATTTATGACGACAGCCCGGACAAATCTGCTTGATCTGAATCCGGTTCAACTGGTGGAATATTGTTTGCGCCTGGATGAAAAGCCTTTCAGGGCCAGGCAGTTGCAACGCTGGATTCACCAGTCAGGTGTCAGTGATTTTGACCAGATGACCGATCTGGCCAAGTCGTTGCGTCACAAGCTGTCGCATTGTGCGCAGGTGGTTGCCCCTTCTGTTATTGCTGACCATACCTCAACGGATGGCACGCGAAAATGGCTGATGGATGTCGGGCAGGGAAATGCCATTGAAACGGTTTTTATTCCTGAAGGGAACCGCGGTACCCTGTGTGTTTCAACGCAGGCGGGCTGTACGGTGAATTGTGTATTCTGCTCAACCGGGAAACAGGGGTTCAGCCGTAATCTGACGACAGGTGAAATTATCGGCCAACTGTGGATGGCCGAATTTGCCTTGCGGATGATAAATGAAGGTGAGGACCGGCCGGTTCGGCAGATTTCCAATGTTGTCCTGATGGGAATGGGTGAACCGCTCTTTAATTTTGAGGCCAGTGTCAGTGCGTTAAAGCTGATGCTCGATGACAATGCCTATGGGTTGTCCCGTCGGCGAGTAACGGTATCTACCAGTGGCGTGGTGCCGATGATTGACAGGCTGGCAACGGAATGCCCGGTTGCGCTTGCGGTTTCTTTGCATGCTTCTAACGATACGCTTCGCAACAGGCTGGTTCCGCTGAACCGCAAGCATCCGTTATCGTCGCTGATGGCCGCCTGTCGTCGTTATCTTGATTACGCGCCAAGAGACTTCATCACGTTTGAATATTGCATGCTGGATGGCGTGAATGATTCTGATGAACACGCAAGGGAACTGGTGGAACTGGTGAAAAATGGTCCTTCTCCCGTCTCGTGCAAATTCAATCTCATTCCGTTTAATCCGTTTGAGGCCTCCGGTTTGCGCCGTTCAAAGGCCGGGCGGATACAGTCTTTTTCACAGATTCTGATGGATGCAGGAATCGTGACAACGGTGCGTAAAACACGGGGCGATGATATTGACGCTGCCTGTGGCTTGCTGGCCGGCGAGGTTCAGGACAGGACAGATATCAGGAAAAGAATCATGCAAATGCAGGTCTGTTATACCGAATCCGGGGATGAATTGCATTAATCGACATGATTTTCTGGAAAAATGTGACAATTACGAATAATATTGAATGATTTGGAAACAAAAAGCCGCTTTTCATGGCGTTTATGTTGCACATTGACATGCAAGCAGCGCTCACGTGGAGTTTTGAATGAACATCGATGAAATGAAAGAAGAAGAAAAAGATGCTGCTGAATCTGGTGCGAACGTATCAGAAGAAAAAAACTCAAATGAGCCCCAGGTTACCTCCCCGGCGGATACGCAGGGGTCTTTGAATATGGATGCAGAAGAAAAAACGTCCGCTGGGGAGGAAGCTGAAAAAGCTGCCGAACCCGCCAGCGAACCGTTAAAGCCTGGTGCTCAGCTCGCGGTATTTCGTGTGGCTGCCGGTGTCGATCAGGAACAGGTTGCAGCCAGTCTGAAGATGACGGTACGGCAGGTTCGCGAGCTTGAAGCGGATAACTATGAAGCATTGCATGGCATTGCCATTTCAAGAGGGTTTATCCGTGCCTACGCAAAGATGCTGCAGGTTGATCCGGAACCGCTGGTTGCCATGTTTAAATCAGAAGAGCCTGCGAGCAAGCAACTGGATCAGATCCCCAGGCAGAATACTTCCGAACGCTTCATGCAGAGCAGCCAGTCTTTTGGAAAAAAACGGCGCTTTGGAAAAACCGGCTGGTTTATCCTGATTGTCATTGTGCTGGCTTTGGCTTATGCCGTGCACAGCATGAAATGGTTTTCTGGCGGTTTTTCACTGAAGAAGAAATCGGAGCCGGTTGCTGAGGTAAAAAAACAGGAGGCATCAAAATCTGTTTCGACCGTGATTGATACACCCAAAGTGGTGATCTCCGAACCGGAAAAAGCCCCCGCTTCTGCAGAAAATACTGCTGGCAAGGATGAGAAAGTTCCGGAAGCAGATGCTGCAAAGAAAGAAGGAGA
>JAAZED010000444.1 GCA_012512465.1 Oxalobacter sp.
GAACTGAATAACCCGAAGTTGCCCATTACCTGTCCAAACAGCGAAACGCCGGTCGTTTTCATGCATCCGCGCGTCTATCTGGAGCCCAATGCCAACGGGACCTGCCGATGCCCTTACTGCAGCACTCTTTACATCATCCGTTCACTTATCGTCTGAGTTTGCAGCCCTCTCCATCATTTTTTTGATTTGCCGCTCTTGAAAAAGCGGAACAGGACCCCTATCTGTCACCCATTCGTTCAACAAGATTTAGCAAAAGAGGAAAAAATGACCGTCTCTGAAAAACAGACTATGGGCTTTCAGGCAGAAGTCAAACAACTTCTGCAATTGATGATTCATTCCCTGTACTCCAACAAGGAAATCTTCCTGCGTGAAATGATCTCGAATGCGTCAGACGCAGCAGACCGGCTGCGCTACGAGGCGCTGGACCAGCCGGAAATCTATGAAAACGATCCGGACCTGAAAATCATCATTTCCTACGACAAGGACAAGCGCACCATCACCATTTCCGACAATGGCATCGGCATGACCAAAGAAGAGGCCATTGCCCACCTTGGCACCATTGCCAAATCCGGCACCAAGGAATTCATTACCCGTCTCACTGGTGATGAGCAGAAAGACGCTGCGCTCATCGGCCAGTTTGGTGTCGGCTTTTACTCCGGCTTTATCGTCGCCGACAAAATCACGGTTGAAACCCGCAAGGCAGGTACGCCCGCAACAGAAGCCGTCCGCTGGGAATCCACCGGCGAAGGCGACTTCAGCGTGGAAACCATCGAAAAGCCCCGTCGGGGCACCGACATCACCCTGCACCTGCGTGAAGGCGAGGATGAGTTGCTGACCAACTGGCGGCTCAAAGGCATCATCCGCAAGTACTCCGACCATATCCCCATCCCTATCCAGATGGAGCAGGATATCTGGGATGATGAAACCAAATCCATGAAGCCAGGCACCGAGCTGGCAACGGTCAACCAGGCGAGCGCACTATGGTCCCGCAGCAAATCCGATGTAACGGATGAACAGTACAAGGAATTTTATAAACACGTCTCCCACGACTTCAATGACCCGCTGACCTGGACGCACAACCGGGTAGAAGGACGCACCGAATACACACAGCTTCTCTACATTCCAAAACACGCACCGTTTGACTTGTGGGACCGCAACAAGCGTGGCGGCATCAAGCTTTACGTCAAGCGCGTTTTCATCATGGACGATGCCGAGCAGCTCATGCCCGTCTACCTGCGTTTCGTGAAAGGCGTTATCGACTCCAACGATCTGCCCCTGAATGTCTCACGCGAAATCCTGCAGGAATCCCGTGATGTCAAAATGATCCGCGAAGGCTCAACCCGCCGGGTGCTCTCCATGCTCGAAGAGCTGGCCAATGCCGATGAGCAGGAGAAAAAAGGCCAGTACGCCGAATTCTGGGGCCAGTTTGGTCAGGTACTGAAAGAAGGCATCGGCGAAGACGCCGCCAACAAGGACCGTATTGCCAAACTCATGCGTTTTTCCTCCACACACAACGATACCGATATCCAGAATGTATCGTTTGACGACTACATTTCCCGCATGAAGGAAGGCCAGGACAAAATCTATTACGTCACGGCGGAAAACTATGCAGCCGCCAAAAACAGCCCGCACCTGGAAATCTTCCGCAAAAAAGGCGTTGAAGTCCTTCTCATGACAGACCGTGTGGATGAATGGATGCTTTCCTTCCTCGACAAATTCGA
>JAAZED010000043.1 GCA_012512465.1 Oxalobacter sp.
AGCCCGTTTTTCCTGCGCGTTCTGGCTGGCGGTCAGGCCCACCTTTCCGACTTCTGTCGTTACCTTCACTGCGCACTCAAACCGGTTCATCAGGGCTTCCACCAGCTTTTCAACATTGGCAGGCACTGAAAGCGTCTCCATTGGCACACGCAAATGAAACTGCAGCCCGTTTTCCGCCTGCTTCCAGTTGACAAGCTCTGTCTGCTGCGCCAGTTGTTGCGCCATCCCGCGCAAGGGAAGCGCTTCGGCCAGTGCCGGCCAGTTTTCATCCCATGCAATAACCGGTGTTGAAAGCGGTGCATCAGGCTTTTCATCCGTTTCTTCAAGCGGTATGCCTGACAATGCATCAGCGGGCATTTCCTCGCCTGAAGAAGCCACAGCAGCAGGCGGGCGGACAGAAGTATCGTCTTTCTGATGGACTGAAGGTGCATCGTCAATATCAATCCAGGGCGGCAGGGCGTCTACTTTCTCCACAACTTTGGGACGCGCTTCCCTCTGCGCTGCTGTCCGGATTTTGGGGCCCGGTTCGGGCGTGGCCGTTTTCATTGGGGATGGCTGTCCGGATGGTCGTGTTTTTTGAGTGTTCGGAGAAGCCGCTTTGCCGTTCTCCCCGGAACCGGTCTGATTCTTGCCGGGCTGAAATGCCAGCATGCGCAGCAGGGTCATCGTAAAGCCGGCATATTCATCAGGCGCCAGGCCCAGTTCGTTTCTGCCATGAACCACGATCTGGTAAAAGAGCTGCATCTCTTCAGCGGCAAAACAATCCGCAAAGCGGAGGATCGCTTCATACTCCGGCAAATCATCCGGCAAGGCCGAAGGCGCCGCCTGGGCCAGCGAAATGCGATTGATCAGTACCCCCAGATCCTTCAGGGCGGAACTGTATGAAAGACTGCGTACCGCCATTTCATCGGCAATCGCCATCAGTGCCTCCCCATCATTTGCCGCCAGGCCATCCAGAATCCGGATAAGATAAGTCTGATCAAGCGACCCCAGCATATCCTGAACCGCCGACAGGGACACATTGCCTGCCGTGTAGGAAATCGCCTGATCTGTCAGCGAAAGGGCATCACGCATGGAACCATTGGCGCCCTCAGCCAGAAGACGCAGCGCCGGCTTTTCAAAGGCAATCTTTTCCTGCTGGAGCACCTGATCCAGATATTCCACTATCTGTAATGGCGGCATCTGCTTGAGATTGAACTGGAGGCAACGGGAAAGGACGGTCACTGGTATTTTTTGCGGATCTGTTGTCGCCAGAATGAATTTAATATATTCCGGCGGCTCTTCCAGTGTCTTGAGCATGGCATTGAACGCCTGCGCGGTCAGCATATGCACTTCATCAATCATGTAGACCTTGAAGCGGGCGCTGGTTGGCGCATATACCGCCTGCTCGAGCAATTGCAGCATGTCGGCAATACCCCGGTTTGATGCGGCATCCATTTCAATATAGTCCACGAAGCGATCCGCATCAATGGCCAGGCAGGCTTCACAGGCACCACATGGCTGTGCCGTAATCCCGGTTTCGCAATTCAAGGACTTGGCCAAAAGACGGGAAAGCGTGGTCTTGCCGACACCCCGTGTGCCGGTAAACAAATAGGCATGATGCAATCGCTGGCTTTCCAGCGCATGGGTCAGCGCACGAACGACATGATCCTGACCAACCAGGCTCTCGAAAGTTTTCGGACGATATTTTCGGGCAAGTACCAGATATGACATGCAGCCATTTTACCTTATTGCAGCGTATTCATGATGACACTCGCACACGCACGTTTATCCGTGTCAGATAGAAACGCCACTGGTGCCATAGGAAAAAATGAAAATGGCGAGCCTGATCTGCGGCACTTGTGAAGGCTGGCTGTGGCTGCTTCGTTCCCGACCTGACCAGATTCACCATTCCACAATGCGCAGGGACCCGCCAGAACGCATTGTACAACAAAGCCGGCATTCTTCAGCAGCTTATATCACCCTCCCTGCATTTGCCGTTTTATCGCGCTTTTACACTCATCAGCACGCTATTTTCACTATTTTTTTTTATTTTTCAATTACATGAGAAAAAGCCAAAATCAGGAGGAAACTCTGATTTTTCACAAATCGTTACATCTTCATTTCTAAAATGTCATTTTTGTAACCCCTTGCCTGATGCGGGATAGCCACCGATCAGCCCCAAAATCATAACTAAAAAGAATGAAATTCTGATTCATTATAATTGACCGCATATAAAAGGGCTTCTACAATTCGTTCAACTTAACAAGGAACACGTTTCCAATCCGCATATTGTTATCCGTTATTTTTCAATACAACAGGGGAATGGCAGTTCTGCCGGCATCATGCAGAATCCGTGAAACAAAAAACGTTTCCGGCTGTTTCCACTCCTTCACTCCTGCCAGAAGCCCTCTGGATGCTGGCAAAGCGAGAACGAATTCTCACTATTTTTTAGAACTGAGAATCAGCGCTGAGTAATAAAAGGCAAAAACCTGCAGACACACAGGTTGTCCAGCGCAAGGAAATTCCCCAGGAGGTACTTTATATCTATGTATTACCAAGACACAAACAAACGTTTTTCAGATTATTTTTTCCGGCGACAGAACTGGGTGATTGCCTTTTCCTGCATCGCCGCCATCATTGCCGGCGCCTATCTTTTTCTCCAGTCCTATCAAGGTGGCCGTTATCTTGATCTGCTTCCTTTTTCATCACAAAAAAGCACTGCCCGGGTTATTCGCCTGACGCAGGCAGGTTACTGGGTCAGCCCGACAGCCATCTCGCAGCAACAAAATGAAGAAGATGCTTTCATGGTAAACCCGCAGGAACGCCAATTGCTGGTTGACTGGATATCCAAACGCTATCCCGTTGATTCTGAAGCCACCGAGCTTTTTGTTTCGGCAGCCTATCTGGCCGCACATGAAATCGGCCTGGACCCGCACCTGATCCTGGCAGTCATGGCAATTGAATCCAGCTTCAACCCGGAAGCGGAAAGCCCGGTAGGCGCCCAGGGCCTCATGCAGGTCATGACCAGGGTACACTCGAAGCGTTTTGAACCACATGGCGGCGTACAATCAGCCAAGGATCCCATCACCAATATCCGGGTCGGCTCTGCGATCCTGAAGGAATATGTTTCCCGAAGCGGTTCTGTTAAGCGCGGCTTGAAGAGTTATGTTGGTGCTGCGGCTTATTCCCATGACTTTGGCTATGGCGCAAAAGTCCTGGCTGAGTACAATCGCATGAAACAGGTTTCCCGCGGAAAAAAAGTGCCTACCGCTATCGCATCAAAATCCACGCCGAAAAAACTGGTGCGCTCGGATGCGGATAAGTCCCGGGTTAAAATCTCGCTCCCGGCAAAGGCGGCTGAAGCCACCAGCGCATAACCACGCCACCATCAAACAAATAAATCTCTGATCAACGTGTTTTGTGAATGAAGTGCAAGGCGCACGGAGCGCAGCAATTCGTTCACAAGGCGGATTAATCAGAGATTTCCAAGGGTTATATTGAAGCGGGATCTACTTCAATATGCCATCTCGCCCTTGTTTTCAGTGAGCGCAAAGTTGTCATCCATCCTTTAAGGAATTGCTGCATGTCAGCACGCGATACGGATTCCACCAGCAACTGCGCCCGTTCAATATCTCCTATCCGGGTCATCGCCATTGGCACAGGATCATTTACGATGATTCCCGGGTAATCCGCCGCTTCGGCTGCTGTTTTGAGAAATGCCAGCGCGGTATCCAGCTGCCGGGCTTCTGCACAGAGGAGTGCCTGGTAAATAAAAGGGGGCAGTCCTGAGAGCTGGCGCTCTTGAAGCAACTCTGAAGCAAAGCCGTCATAATTGTGCTGCAGCACCGCCTGGTAAAGCGGATGATGCGGATAACGGGTCTGGATAATCACTTCACTGTCGGTTGCCTCATCCATGGCACGACGCCCTGCACGGCCGCCTACCTGCATCAGCTGGGCAAAGAGCCGCTCACTTGCCCGGTAATCATGAGAAAAAAGCGCGTTATCCGGATTCATCACCCCGACCAGGGTCAGGTTCCGGAAATCATGCCCTTTGGCAATCATCTGGGTACCCACCAGGATATCGGCGTCACCGCGATGCACTGTCTCCAGCGCCTCTTGCATGCTGCCTTTTTTTCGGGTTGAATCCGCATCGATCCGGAGAATTCGGGCATCGGGAAAATGCGTTTGCAGACTCTCCTCGATTCGCTGGGTTCCCCGTCCAAAAGGCTTTAAATCAACATAACCACAGGTTGGGCATGAACGCGGAATATAAAGCTCCATGCTGCAATGATGACAACGCAGGCGACGCTGTGGCTTGTGCAGCACCATATAGGCGGTACATCGCTTGCAGGCGCTGACCCAGCCGCAGGCTTCACACGTCAGGACGGGCGCATACCCTCGGCGGTTGAGAAAAAGCAGTGACTGTTCCCCGCGTTCCAGCCGTACCTTGAGCGCCTCAAGCAACGCCGGGCTGAACCCGTCCTGCAATTTATTCCTGCCGGTATCAATCAGCCTGACCTTCGGCAATTCGGCATCGGCCATGGCCCTTTCAGGCAGCACCAGTTTACGGTAACGTCCTGATTCGGCATGCTGCCAGGTTTCAAGTGACGGGGTTGCCGAACCCAGTACAACCGGAATATCCAGTTGCCATGCCCGCCATACGGCGAGATCACGTGCAGAATAGCGCAAGCCCTCCTGCTGTTTGTAGGAAGGGTCGTGTTCTTCATCCACAATAATGAGATCCAGCCGGGGGGCGGAAGCTAAAATGGCCATCCGTGTCCCGAGCAGAATGCGCGCCTTGCCGGTATGGGCGGCCAACCAGTTTCGCAACCGCTCGCCCTCGCTTAGCTGACTGTGAAGCACGGCAATATCCGTATTCGGGAAGCGCGATCGGATATTGCTTTCGAGCTGGGGTGTCAGGTTGATTTCCGGCACCAGTATCATGACGACAGTATCCGGCTGCCGTTTAAGAACGGTTTCAAACACATGCAGATACACTTCGGTTTTTCCGCTGCCTGTCACCCCATGCAGTAAAATAGGGGAAAAACCTTCTGCTGCCAGGATATCGGACACGGCTTCCTTTTGCCCGGCATTCAAATCCGGGGCAACATCCGGTATTTCTTTTTCGCCTGCGTCTTTTTTCCCGCGTTTTTCTGTGGCTTTCAGCGCCCGATTCAATGCAACGGTTTTTTCCGCCCGCAATTTTTTGGGCAGGCTGGGAAGCGCCACTTCCCCAAGCGGCCGTTGATAATAGTCTGCCGCAAAATGGCATAACGCCGCCCACTCGGATGAAACAGGAAACACTTCATCCCTGACAGCAATCACATCTCTTAGCTTCTCATCCGGCACATCCGTCTCATCCAGGATCGCCATGATCAACCCCATGACCTTGCGCTGGCCGAAAGGTACCAGTGCCAGTTGTCCGATTTGCGGTATCGCCGTCTCGTCTGATTCGGCAACCCAGCGATAATCGAAATAAAAGTCAAGGGGGGTATCAATCGCTACCCTGAGGATAAACTGCCGCATGAACTTAATGTAAACCCTACCAATTTTTTATAAGCGTAGATTTCGTAAGCCTTTTTTTCACTATCCACAAAGTCTGTGGAAAACTTTGTGGACAATATCCCCTTGACAGGGAATCAGGCCAGCCATGATGCGGCTTTCAATAAAATGCCCATCCGAAATGCAAAAAAAAACTCATTAAAAAAACAATTCATTACAAAAATTGCGCAAATGAAAGAATTTTTTTTAACTTTTTTTTTCAAAAAAATATTTGTGCACAACTCAGCCCATGTAAATCAGGGCTTCCCGTTTTTTCCTGTTTGATTCTTGCAACAACCTGTTAAAAAACACGAAAAACGTGGTAATTGGTTTGCCGATTTCAGATCCCCATCTTGCCGAGAATATCGGCAAGCTGCCCGATGAGCAAGGCGACATTGGGATGATTGTTGGTAAATCTGACGGCAAGACCCCTTGCCGCCTCTTCAAGGCCGGCATAGGCAAACGGCGCATGCGCCTCTTTTTCCAGCAGCTTCTGGATATCCTGATCAAGCACAGCCAGTTTTTCCCTCAATTCCGGATCAAGATCCTCTGTCCGGGACAGGCTGGCCTGTATCTGGCTGAGCATGTTTTTCATATCGTTCATTAGCGGCTCCTGTTGTTATTGTGCCTGCAAGGATAATGCAGAAAAGAAAAATGTCCTGAAAAGATTGTAAAACAATTGTCTTAACAAAACCGCTTGACTGATATCACTCAATTAACGGATTATTATGACAAGCTGATTAACTCGACGAGAAGGGAGGCCATATGTATAAAACAATTCTGGTTCCGACAGACGGCACTGCCCTGTCCGACAAGGCCATTTCGGCAGCCATCCAGTATGCCGGCATTCACAAAGGGTGCAAGATTATCGGGATGACCGTCGCCGAACCGCTTCCCCTGACCCAACTGGAAACTTTTACCAAATCCCAGGAATCCGATTACCTGAGTCGTGAGCATAAAATTGCCGAAGAGCGTGTGAACCGGATTGCCGAACAGGCAAAGGCCGCAGGGGTTCCCTTTGACACCGTTATCCTTCAGTCCAGCAAACCACACGAAGAAATCGTGCACGCTGCAGCCAAATATGATTGTGATTGTATTTTCATGGCATCAAACGGACGTAAGGGGTTAAACAAGCTTTTTATCGGCAGTGAAACACAAAAGGTACTGGCAACGACCTCTATTCCTGTGCTGGTTTACCGTTGAGTCGAAATCGTTCAGATCAAAAGCCCGTCTTTAAAAAGACGGGCTTTTTTCCTGGGCGTCTTTCGGCAGCAGCATCCATATTCTGACAGGCTGTTTCATTTTTCCTGCCATTTCACCTGCTTCGCTTCCGAATCCCCAGAAATAATCCAGACGAAGAACGCCCTTGATCGCACCACCGGTATCCTGCGCCATCACCATCCGCTGGAGCGGGATATCACTGTTTGGCTCTGTGGTATCAACAAAAAGCGGTATGCCCAAAGGGATATGCCGCGGATCGACCGCAACAGAACGCCCGCCGGTTAACGGAACGCCCAGCGCGCCCTTGGGACCGGTCCCGGGGTTTTCCAGTTTTTCTTCCCTGAAAAAAACATAACTGGGATTGGCATCCAGTACCTCATTGAATCGCGCCGGATTCTCGCTTAACCACTTTTTGATGCGCTGGGCAGAAGCCTCCTCAAGCTTCATTTCCCCCCTGTCGACCAGATAACGGCCGATGGATCGATAAGGATGGCCATTCTGGTCGGCATACGCGACACGGATGGTTTCGCCGGTCTCTGCAATGTATACACGTCCTGACCCTTGTACCTGCAGGAAAAAGGCATCAACCGGATCGTTTACCCAGACAATTTCCTTTCCGGAAAGGCGCCCGCTTTCGCGGATTTCTCCGCGTGTGGGGTAAGGCACAAGACGGCGTCCATCCAGCCTGCCACGAAGGCGGAGTCCTTTGAGCTGGGGATAGCTGGCAGCCAGATCCACGACCACCAGATCGGCGGGCACCCCATAAAGCGGGGTCTGATACTGCGCGGTTTTTGTCCGTGAGCCGTACAAAAGTGGTTCGTAATACCCCGTTGTCATCCCGGTATCATTGCCGTTACTCAAAACGATCTGCCAGGGTTCGAGCGAGGCTTCAAAAAATGCACGGATCAGCCCTTCTTCTTCGGCATTAACCGTTTCTGCCATCCCGCAGGTTTCCTTCCACTCTGCACGTTTTTTCAATACCCGGCACGAATTCACAAAAGCAGGCCAGGCTTGTATCACCTTGTCTTTATCCCAGCCGGGCAAGGCGGAAAAATCCATGCGGCGGAGTTCTCTGACAGGCTGTTCCGATGGTTCCACGGGTGTTGTGGAAGGCGCGTCTGTGGTTGTGGTACAGGCAGAAAGCAAAAGGACAAGACTGACAAGCAGTCCGGAAAAACAAAAGGAATAATGGCGCATACGTCTGGTTCGGGAAAACCCGTCTGTGATCAAAAGCTCTATTGTGCGTCTCCCGGCCCAAAAAGCCAACCTTCCGGTATATACCCCCTCTTTAATGCAGGGTGCGCGGCAGGCTCAGGGTAAACTCAGGGATGGATACCTCAAACTGTTCCGCATTTTCGGTAATGCATAAAAAAGCACCGCGCATGGATCCCTGCGGCGTCGGCAGCGCGGTGCCGCTGGTATATTCAAATACCTCCCCCGGCTTGATCAGCGGCTGGCGCCCGACAACACCCAGCCCCCTGACTTCCTCAATATGGTTATTGGCGTCGGTAATCACCCAGTGACGGGCAATCAACTGGGCAGCAACCTGCCCGGTATTTTTGATGCTGACAGAATAGCTGAAAACATAATTCGAGCGATCCGGCTCGGAGGGCTCATCCAGGTAACGGGATGTTGTGGAGATATCCATATCATAGGTGTTCATGTATTTGTCCTCACTTCTGTTATGTCATCGGCACACATCAATCCATCACAAATTTGCGGCATGCCAGATACCTGAACGGGTTTAGCAGTAAAATAAGGCTTTTCCGGGAAACCAACCCTTCTATTCTTATGACGACCTATCGCATCGCCCCCAGTATCCTGTCTGCGGATTTCGCCAGGCTGGGTGAAGAAGTTCAGCGTGTTGTTGATGCTGGCGCAGACATGATTCATTTTGACGTAATGGATAACCATTATGTTCCCAATCTGACGATCGGTCCGATGGTCTGCCAGGCGATCCGTCCGCTGGTGCAGGTTCCCATTGATGTCCATCTGATGGTCAAGCCGGTGGACCGGATTATTCCTGATTTTGCCAAAGCCGGCGCCAACATCATTTCCTTTCATCCTGAAGCATCAGAACATATTGATCGCTCCCTGCAGTTGATTCATGACAATGGCTGTAAGGCCGGACTGGTTTTCAACCCGGCCACCCCGCTGGATTATCTGCTGCATGTCATGGACAAAATCGATCTTGTCCTGATCATGTCAGTCAATCCAGGGTTTGGCGGACAATCCTTTATTCCCCATGCCCTGAAAAAAATCGAGGCCGCCAGACAACTCATTGACCAATCCGGCAGGGATATCATGCTGGAAGTCGATGGTGGGGTTCATATTGACAATATTGCCGATATCGCCCGTGCCGGCGCTGATACGTTTGTCTCCGGCTCTGCCATTTTCGGCCATGCGGATTACCGCACGATTATTTCTGATATGCGCAGGCAGCTTGCCTCTGTCTAGTTTTTTTTACCTGTTTCATCATGACCATGCCTGATTCACCTGCAAAACTGAACAATATCCGTGCCGCCATTTTTGATCTGGACGGCACCATGGTTGACTCCGTACCGGATATCCACCTTGCTCTCAATATGATGAAAGCCGACTTTTCCCTGACGGAAATCAGTAGGGATACCGTACGGCGACTGGTCGGCCGCGGCACGGAAAAACTGGTGCGTGACACGCTTTCCATTGACATGGGTCTTAAGCGCGTTGAACACATGCTGCCAGCCGCCCTGACATCGTTTTACCGGCACTATCGCATGACAAACGGATGTTACAGCACGGTATATCCCGGTGTGACGGAAGGTCTGACCCGACTACGCGAAAACGGGCTGAGGCTGGCCTGCGTCACCAACAAGCCGGCCGTCTTTACCGAACCGCTGCTGGCAAAAAAAGGGCTGTATGCTTTTTTTGACATCATTTACAGCGCGGATTCATTTCCCCGCAAAAAACCCGATCCGCTTCCCATGCTGATGGCCTGTGAGAAATTCGGCATCCCGCCCTCACAGGCAGTCGTCATTGGTGACTCTATCAACGACGGGCAGGCTGCCCGGGCTGCGGGCTGCTCGCTTTTTATCGTGCCTTATGGTTATAATCACGGCAAGCCCGTTACCGAAATTGATTCGGATGGCATTATTCCCGACTTTCTGGCAGCGGCAAACCTGATTCTCTGATTATCGGAACCACTTACCATCATGTTTTTCTGCAAAAAACGGCTTTCAACTCCATCTGACCTGATCTCAGGCGGATTGTGGCGACGCTGGCGAACCTGGCATCAATAACCGGTTTGCCGCTGTCTGCTTATACAAACAGCCGCTTTTTTGAAACCTGTCACATCAATGTGATCTGGAGAAAATCATGACAGAACTTGAATTCAAGGCACTTGCAACGCAAGGCTACAATCGTATTCCCCTTATCATTGAGGCGATCGCCGACCTGGAGACGCCCCTTTCGCTTTATCTCAAGCTGACGCGCGACAATGCGACCTGTTCCTTTTTGCTGGAATCTGTTGTTGGCGGTGAGCGCTTTGGCCGTTACTCTTTTATTGGCCTTCCCGCCACCACACTGCTTCGCGCTTCCGGCATGAAAACTGAAGTCGTGCACAACGGCCAGGTCATCGAAACCCATGAGGGTAATCCCCTGGATTTTATCGCTGAGTACCAGTCCCGTTTCAAGGTGGCGATACGTCCTGGACTGCCCCGTTTCTGTGGCGGTCTTGCCGGTTATTTCAGTTATGACACCGTTCGTTATATCGAGCCGAAGCTGCAGCATTCCGTACCGCCTGATGATCTGGGGCTGCCGGATATCCAGTTGCTGCTGACAGAAGAGCTTGCTGTCATAGACAATCTTTCCGGCAAGCTTTATCTGATCGTTTACGCTGACCCGGGACGCCCGGAAGCGTATATTTCCGCCAGGCGGCGTCTGCGCGAACTGCGATCCATGCTGGATGCACCGGTTATTGTGCCGGATACCGGCCCGAGCGAACGAACCGATGTCATCCGGGAATTTGCCCAGCCTGATTTCTTTGCGATGATAGAAAAGGCGCGTGAATACATCAATGATGGCGAATGCATGCAGGTGGTGTTGGGGCAGCGCCTCAAAAAGCCCTACACGGATTCCCCGCTCTCGCTGTATCGCTCCCTGCGTTCACTGAATCCGTCGCCTTACCTTTATTATTACGACCTGGGTAACATGCACATCGTCGGCTCCTCTCCGGAAATCCTGGTCAGACAGGAAAAAACGGGAGAGGAAACGAAGATCATTGTTCGCCCCCTTGCCGGCACCCGTCCTCGCGGCACGACACCGGAAAAAGACGAAGAACTGGCGGCGGACCTCCTGGCTGATGAAAAAGAAATCGCCGAGCACGTCATGCTGATTGACCTGGCCAGAAACGATATCGGCCGTATCGCCGAAATCGGCAGTGTGCGTGTGACGGAAAAGATGGCGATTGAAAAATACTCTCATGTCCAGCACATCATGTCGCATGTGGAAGGCATTCTGAAACCGGGACTGTCCAGTCTGGATGTGCTGAAAGCCACCTTTCCGGCCGGTACCCTTTCCGGTGCGCCCAAAGTGCGCGCCATGGAAATCATTGATGAGCTTGAGCCGGTCAAGCGGGGCGTTTATGGCGGCGCCTGCGGCTACCTCTCGTTTGGCGGCGAAATGGACCTGGCCATTGCGATTCGTACCGGGATCATACACAAGGAAATGCTGTATGTGCAGGCGGGCGCCGGTGTGGTGACAGACTCCCGGCCAGAGGCCGAATGGCAGGAAACAGAAAACAAGGCCCGTGCCGTCATACGCGCGGCCGAACAGGTTCAGGACGGGCTGGATAATTCACTCCACTGACTTTCACCCCTCAAGAGACTGACTCAGAAGAAAAGGCGTGTCAAAGAAAAGCAGAACAAACCGGTTTCGTTCCAGCCTGCCGGCAGACTCTCTGGGGTTTGCCCTGCTGGGTGCGGCACATGCCGTTGCCGGGGTTGAAAACGGAACCGCGCTGCCTGCCGCCCTGTCATCGGTTTTCGGACAAACCGCCATACCGCCACAGGCGGCCGGCGCCATCCAGTATATTGCCTACCGGTGTATGCGGTGCCTGGGACTTTCCCGTACGCTTTTGCGCCTGATGACACAAAAACAGCCGGAGCCTTCCGTTTTACGGGCCCTGCTCTACTGTACGCTTTCCCTGCTGGTTGAGCCGGATGAGAACGGCAATTTACCCTATGAACCGTTTACCGCCGTTAATCAAAGTGTTGCCGCTGCCGCATCCGCACGCTCCCTGTCCCACAGCAAAGGGATGGTAAATGCCGTATTGCGCCGGTTTCTCAGGGAAAAGGATGCATTGCTGGCACAAGCCGGAAAAGATACCGAAGCCGCATGGAATTATCCTGAGTGGTGGGTTCGTGATATGGCCACGGCCTATCCCGAAAACTGGAAATCCATTCTCAACACCGGAAATACCACACCGCCGCTGACACTGAGAGTCAACCATAAAAAAGGGACAACCGCCGCTTATCTGGATCAGCTTTCCCGGGCGGGGATGGATGCCGTACAGGTCGGACCAGCTGCCGTTATGCTGAAAACGCCTGTTCCGGTTTCCCGTATTCCGGGTTTTGCTAATA
>JAAZED010000445.1 GCA_012512465.1 Oxalobacter sp.
CCTCGATACTGGCGGGATACCGCCTGTACCGGGAACATGAGAAAGCGTCGGTACGTTTTGCCATTTATGCGATCTGGCTGGCCGGGCCGATCCTGAATCTGGGAGCCATCCTTGCAGGGATACTGATTCTGGGTATGCCTTATGCGGGTGGTGGTTTCTGGCAGGGATTTGTCAGTATTGTTTTTTCTGTGGGTATTGCATCGCTCTGGACGATCTACCTGAAGCGTTCGGTGCGCGTGAAAAACACGTACAACCTGCCGTGGTACCCCTGATGTTTTTTTGTAGTGTGAGCCTTGCTCTTCCTTTTTTAACCCGCTTTTACGGCGGGTTTTTTTTTGCCGTTTCAGCGTGTGGCAGTGTGTTTGCTAAAGAGGTGGCGGATACCTTTTTCATTGATGCGGCAACACCACTTCACATACATGAAGTATCCGGTCCGATTTTTTTCGGCAACGCCATCAGCAATCAGCCAGCCGGGATTGCCGTTTTCACCCGGGTCATCGGTATAGATGAAAACAGGCAGGTTTTCCGTGAAGTACAGGGGTTACCTACGCTTTTCTGCCGTAAGAGGATTTTTCAGTCGTCTCCGTATTCCTCATAGTCATCGCGCGGGATGTAGCCGCGGGAAAAGCCTTCGTCATCAAAGCGGCTGCTCCTGCCGCCATAGTCGTCGTCATCATCGTCGGCGCCGTATCCGTACCCTTCACCGCCATCCTCGCTGTAGTCGTCAAGGTCAACCCGGTTGCGAAGGTAGACGAGATCATCCTCATCCTCGAATACGTCTTCCCCTTCGAGCAGGAAGGCCCGCATGAGGAATTCGACGGCGTTTTCTTCATCATCGAGCCGTCGGTATATCTGTCCCAGGCGATAGACGATGAAGGGGTTCATGTTTTGCGGGCCTGCTGCGGTATAGGCTTCGTAAAAGTGATCCAGCCCGTCATCGAAGCGGTCCATCAGGAAGCAGGCGTCGCCCATGGCGGCTTTCAGCCAGACATAGGCTTCCCAGTTTTCACGGGGTTCCGGCAGGATGGACAGCGCCTGGTTGTAAATATCAAGCGCTTCCTCATAGCGGCCCTGGTCGAAAGCTTCTTCGCCCTGCTCACTCAGGGCTTCCATTTGCTCCTGGATATCTTCCGGCAGCTCAACGGCGTGTTCCATGTGATTTCCTTTCGTGTTCGTTTCTCATTATTTTGCTGATTTGCCTATTTTGCCGCTTTTTTACAAGGCCTGCCATAATTTTTACTTATGACAGCATAAAGGAAAAAGCGTTTCGCTTGTGCGCCTATAAAGGGTGTGGTATCTATAGAAAATTACCCGGGGTTTTATGCGGTTTTTTTCTGATTTTCCGGATGGTTAAGCAATGGAGTCAATTTCCCCTGTCCTGACAAGGCTCATTAATGAAATTCCGGCAATGCACGAGGCGCTGGAGATGGAATTTGCCGATTCGCCCCGGCTGGCTGACATGCAGCTGGGCTATGGAGTGGATGTGACGGGGCTGGACCTGTCCGGCCCGGATGAAGGTGACTGGCAGGCCCAGTGGCTGGTATTTGGCTATGATTACGGTGATCCGGTTTTTGTGGATACGCGTGAGGAAGCCAGGGGGTTTCCGGTTTATACGGCCGAACATGGCACAGGCAGTTGGGAGCCGCAGGAGATTGCGGCTTCGCTTTCCGGCTTTACGCAGATTCTGCTGGCGCTGAATGCGGCGATGCATGCGGAAGATATCAACTACCGGGACTTGACCGCAAAGATGGCGCCCTATACGCAGAATATGGATTACTGGGATGTGGTGATCGAGGGAATTGAGGATAATCTTTAGCATCAGGACGGGGAGTAACGTGTGCCTTTTCCACCGGGAAGAGGATAAACAGGAAAGGGAACAGATGAAAGAGATACCGGATTACAGGGAGGCGGCTGAGGCGGCCGATGAAACGAAGCCTGACATGCGGCTGGGGTTTGTCCTGTTGAAAGATGAGGTGATTGACTGGGAAACCTTTTTTGGCAACATGAAAGCGGACTGGGGTATTGAGCTTGACGCCCGCCCGAATGACGACAATACGCTGGTCTTTGACTGGGAAGACATGATGGTGGCGGTGAGTTTTATTCCCGCCCCGATTCCTGAAGCGGTGGACAATGCCAGAAATAATGTGTTCTGGGAAGACGGCGTGGAGCTGGTGCAGCAGCATAAGGCGCATGTCATTGTCGCGGTGATGCGTGCCGGTGACCCGATGACGCAAAGCCTGATGTATTCGATGGTGGCGTCATCCCTGTTGAAGCTTTCCAATACGATTGGCATTTACCAGATACCCACGGTTTTTCCGTCGGATTATTTTGTCATGGTGTCCGATTCGATCCGTGAGGATATCCTGCCTGTCCCGACCTGGATTTATTTCGGCATTTACCCGGATGGCGATGATTTTTCCGGATATACCTACGGGATGACGTATTTCGGCATGGACGAGATCGAAGTGATCCAAACGAAGGCCGAACCGGCAGAGTTGTATGATTTCCTGATGGATGTGGCCTACTACGTGATTGATCATGAGGTGGTGCTGGCCGATGGGGAAACGCTGGGGTTTTCCGAGGAACAGAAGCTGGCCGTTACCCGCTCGGAAGGAGTGGCTGTTGAGGGAGAGAGTATC
>JAAZED010000446.1 GCA_012512465.1 Oxalobacter sp.
GACGGCCAGCGTATGAAAAAGAGTGAGTGAGATGAAGAAAATAATCGGGGTCATTGTTGTTTTTGTTGTTGTTGTCATTGTCTTTCATCAGGGGGCATCTTATTTTTCCAAGCGGGTGGAAGAAAAAAGAAACAGCCCGGTCATTATCACCGGCTCGTATTCCGGGGAAGAGTCCTCCAAACCTGAAAGCGGGCAGTATGAGACCATTGAATGGGAAGAACTCATGCCGGCAGGCTGGAACCCGGTCAAAAACACGGAAGGGCTGAAAATTGAAGAGCTAGAAGACAATGATCCCCGTGCGGTGGAAGCATTGAAAAAAACGATGGATGCCTGGAAAAATGCACCGGTCAATCCGGCATTAAATGGCAAATCAGTGCGCATTGCCGGCTTTGTCGTGCCGCTGGAATACCAGGGCAATGCCTTGAAAGAGTTTTTGTTGGTGCCTTACTATGGCGCGTGCATTCATACACCACCCCCGCCACCGAATCAGATCATCCATGTTGCCCTGGCAAAGCATGCGCGTAATATCCGTGCAATGGATGCGGTATGGATCACAGGAGACATGACGGTACAGCAGAAAGACACCGTACTGGGCGTATCCGGTTATACGATGAAGGGGTTAAGCATCGTGCCGTATGTGGAGGAGAAAAAGCCTGATGCCAAAGAGGAGGGTGGATCATGAGTCGACGCAAGGTGTCAGAAAACCATATCCGCAGACGGCTGGCAGATGCCCAGGCCCTGTGCGATGAAAATGGCGCCAGCTTTACCAGCCTGAGGCGGGAGGTGTTTGAGTTGCTCCTGCGCAGGGGGGCTCCGGCCAAGGCATATGATCTACAGGCAGACATGATCGCGACCGGCCATCGGGCAGCGCCTACGACCGTTTATCGTGCGCTGGAGTTTCTGACAGAGCAGGGGCTGGTTCACCGTATCAATGCCTTGAATGCCTTTGTTGCCTGTTCGGAAGATTTCAGGCATCACCATCACCATCACCATGCACCGCTGATGCTGGCCTGTTCGGGGTGTGAAAAATCCATTGAGATTTCCAGCCCGGATGTGGGGGAGACCATCCGTCGGGCACTGGAGCCAACCGGGTTTCACTTTCAGGGTAATGCCATGGAAATCAGGGGGGTATGCGAAAGCTGCCAGGGGGCGGCAAAGTGATATGCCGCAGGCAATGTGTCAGGCGTGCTTGACAGCCTGAATTGCTCTTTTTTATGATGCGTTCCTTCACCAGAGGAGTTTTGCCCATGAAAATAGCCCGCTAAATTGAGTTGACCAGCATATTGCTGCTGCGTGCTGCCCTGTGCCTGTTCACTTCGTGTGGGAACGTATTTTCACCTTCTTTTTTTCTCTTCCGTCAGGAATGAGTGCCGGCCAGGACGGTGAGATGGGATGTGCTCTCGGTCTTTTTTGTTTTTACGGAAAGTTTTACTCATGAAAACGGTATCGTATGGCCATATCTGGAAGATTGCCTGCCCGATTCTGATAAGTCTTGTTGCTGAGCATCTGATCATGATGACTGACACAGCTTTTCTGGGCCGTGTGGGTGAGGTTGAGCTGGGCGCCTCAGCACTGGCAGGTGTTTATTTCCTTGCACTTTTCATGATCGGCTTCGGCTTTTCCATGGGCGGGCAGATTCTGATCGGCAGGCGCAACGGGGAAAAGCGGTTTTCTGAGATCGGGCCGATTGTGATTCAGGGAGGCATGTTTCTTGTCTTTCTGGCCCTGGCAGCTTTTCTGCTGACCCGGCTGCTTTCACCGGTTATCCTCAATGGGCTTTTCGCCTCCGAGCAGGTGTATGAGGCGACGATCAGCTACCTGAACTGGCGCAGCTTCGGCTTTTTCTTTGCCTTTGTCTGCCTGATCTTTCGCGCCTATTTTGTAGGGATTGAGCAGACCCGTATCCTGACCATCAGTTCCTTTCTGATGGTGATTGTGAATATCATCCTCAATTACCTGCTGATTTTCGGTAAATGCGGTTTTCCGGAGATGGGGATTGGTGGCGCTGCCCTGGCGTCAAGCCTTTCCGAAGGAGTTGCTCTGGTTTTCTTTATCCTCTACACCCGAAAATTTGTGGATTTGAAGAAGTACGGCTTTTCAGGCGGCTTTTCATTCAGGCGAGACCTGATTATCCAGATACTGGGCGTGTCTGTCTGGATGATGATCCAGTATCTTGTCGGGGTGGCTATCTGGTTCATGTTCTTTGTCGCGGTAGAGCACCTGGGTGAAAGGGCAATCGCCATTTCAAACATCACCCGCAGCCTGCTGACGATGATTTTCATGCCGATATTTGCGCTGTCTTCTGCTGCTGTTACGGTGACCAGCAACCTGATGGGGGCCGGGGAGCAGGATCAGGTGATGGGCGCCTGCTGGAAAGTCATCAGGCTGTGTTTTCTGATTACCCTGCCGATGGCCGTTGCCATCTTTGTCTTTCCGGAAGGCTTTGCCCGGATTTATACGGATTATGACAGTCTGGTTGCCGACAGTGTGCTGGCCATCCGGGTGGCGATGACGTCGCTGGTGATATCGGTGCCGGGATTTATCCTTTTCCAGACGATTTCGGGAACGGGTAATACGCGCACCGCACTGCTTCTGGATCTGGGGCCGATGCTACTTACCTGCGGCTCCATTTACGGCGTGATTTATTATCTGCGGATGAATGTCGCTATCTGCTGGCTCAATGAGCATGTTTACTGGCTTTGTATTCTGGTGATCTCCCTGGTTTACATGAAAAAAGCCAACTGGCAGGGCAAGAAGATTTAGGGGCGGCCCTCATTAACTGGGCAGCTGTGGAAAAAGCGATGCGGTTACGTGTCGCTTTTTCTGTTTTTTTGTATTGTGACATGATGATTACCGGCTTATGCCCTACAATGAAAGCAGCGCCTGCTGTTACCCCAACACTGCCCAGGAAGGAGGGTGTTCCATGAAAAGCCATCGCAAGGAATTGTGGTTTGAAACAACGACCCGTCGCGCCTACCTCAATATCACCTCGCAGGTGGAGGCAGAGCTCAGGGCTTCCGGCATAAGGGAAGGGCTGGTCCTGGTCAATGCCATGCATATCACGGCGTCTGTCTTCATCAATGACGATGAATCCGGGCTGCACGGGGATTTTGAGCGGTGGCTGGAAAAACTTGCCCCGGAAAAGCCTTATGCGCAGTATGCCCATAATGGCTATGAAGACAATGCGGATGCCCATCTGAAAAGGCAGGTGATGGGCAGGGAAGTGGTGGTGGCGATTACGGAAGGCCGCCTCGATCTCGGCTCCTGGGAGCAGATTTTTTATGGCGAGTTTGATGGCAAGCGGCGAAAAAGGGTGCTCGTGAAAATTATCGGTGAATAGTGCTTGCCCGTGCCTGATCAGGCCGGGTCGGGCAATACAAGCGGGCGTCGGCAGATGCCGGCAGGAATCCCTTTTTCGTTAAGCAGCATCTTCAGGACAGGCAGCAGACTGTCTGCGCGATAAATCGGCGCCAATGCAGCCATGATGGCGTCATTGTAC
>JAAZED010000447.1 GCA_012512465.1 Oxalobacter sp.
CCCCCGCCGATATCAATCAGCACGACACCCAGTTCCTTTTCATCCGGTGTCAGCACCGCATCAGCTGATGCCATCGGCTGCAGCATCAAATCAGATACCTCCAGTCCACAGCGACGCACGCATTTCACGATGTTCTGGACCGCGGAAACGGCGCCCGTCACAATATGCACCTTGACTTCCAGACGGATGCCGCTCATCCCGATCGGCTCGCGCACATCCTCCTGGCTGTCGACAATAAACTCCTGCGAAACAGTATGCAAAAACTGCTGGTCATTCGGGATATTGACGGCACGCGCCGTTTCAATCACCCGGCTGACATCGGCAGCAGTCACTTCCTTGTCCTTGATGGCGACCATACCGCGTGAATTGAAGCTGCGGATATGGCTGCCGGCAATACCGGTATATACATTGCGGATCTTGCAGTCCGCCATGAGTTCGGCTTCCTCCAACGCGCGCTGGATCGATTCCACTGTCGCCTCAATATTGACGACAACCCCTTTTTTCAGGCCTTTTGACTCATGCTGTCCCAGGCCGATAATTTCATGACGGCCATCAGGCAACACCTCCGCAACAAGGGCCACTACCTTGGACGTTCCGATATCCAGACCAACTATCAGGTTTTTCAGGTCTTTAGTCATGGTTGCTCTTATTCCCTTTACTGTCCGCCAATATCAGGCACCATCCCGTCTGCTCTCAGTGCCAGTCCATTCGGATAACGCAAATCAATTCCCCTGATCCCGTTTTTCACTTGTGCTGCCAGCCGGGGATAGACGGCCAGCAGACGCCCCATCTGTTCGCGCATCGAGATGCGTCCTTCTTCCCGTCCAAAGCGCACTGTCATGCCATTATTCAGCGTGGTCCGCCAGGCATACCGTTCAGACAGTTCCAGCAGAACCGGTTCCAGCCTGATCACGGCAAACCCTCTTTTCAGTTCCTCATATCGCATGACCACTTCCTTTTCGCTCCCTTCAGGACCATAAAACCGTAATAAATTCACTTCCTCTTCAGCTTCCGCCAGGTTCGCCGTAAACACATCCCCCTTTATCGAGAGCAGGCGGCCATCTTCACCCCATGTTCCCAACGGCTTGTGCTCCTCAATGGCAACAACCAGTCCATTTGGCCATTTGCGCCGCACAGTGGCTTCTCTTACCCAGGGAACAGCCTTGAACGCCTCCCTGACCGCATCCAGGTCTACCGTAAAAAAATTACCCTTGATGCGTGGCAACGCCACCCCTCTTACCGTCAATGCATTCACATGTTTTAACGTCTTCCCTTCGGCCTCCTGTACCTGAATCACAGTCAGCGTAAAAAACGGCTGCTGGGCAAACCACAAAAAACACCCGGCCAGCACCGTGACAACAAACAATGTCAGCAGCACATTGGCGATTCCGTTCAATAACCTGACGTCATGCCACATAAAGCATCCCGGCCCGTCTTTACCACTTTGTTTTCTCACGATCCAGGGTTGCCGCCTCCAGGATCCTCATACACAACTCCTCATAATCAATTCCTGCCGCACGGGCTGACCGCGGTACCAGCGACTGATCCGTCATGCCCGGCGATGTATTCATTTCCAGCAGATAAGGCTTTTCATCCGGGGCCCGGAGCATGATGTCAGCCCTTCCCCACCCGCGGCAGCCCAGCATCTTGTATGCCTCAACGGTAACGGCCTGTATTTCCTTTTCCAGATTCCCATCGAGACCACAGGGGCAGAGATATTGTGTCTTGCCGCTGAAGTACTTGTTTTCATAGTCATAATTTGCATCCGGCGCAATGATCCTGACCAGCGGCAGCGCCCGCGGCTCGCCATCCATATCCAGCACCGGACAGGTCAGCTCCATGCCGGCAATGAATTCTTCCGCCAGCACCGATTTGTCATATTGGGCGGCAAGCGCATAAGCGGCAGGCAACGCATCCGCTGTTGTGACCCGGCTTATCCCCAGCGTTGATCCTTCATGCGCGGGCTTGACGATCAATGGCAGGCCCAGTTCCGCAATGACAGCGTTCCAGTCAGACTGCCGGCTCAATTCAATGTAACGCGGTGTTGGCAGGTTTTTTGACAGCCAGATACGCTTTGTCATGACCTTGTCCATCGCCAGTGCCGAAGCCATCACACCCGAGCCGGTATAGGGAATGCCCAATTGCTCCAGTACCCCCTGCATCGTGCCGTCTTCACCATAGGGTCCATGCAATGCAATAAACACACGATCAAATTTTTCTTCCGCCAGTTCGACCAGCGATCGCTTACCCGGGTCAAAGGGATGCGCATTTACGCCACGGCTCAACAGCGCGGCAAGCACACCACTGCCGGATCGCAGGGAAATTTCGCGCTCCCCGGATTGTCCTCCCAGCAGCACCCCGACTTTGCCCAACTGGCTGGCTCTTTTTTTATCACTCATGATTTACCTGCCGACATGTCAATCAGTTTTGCAGGAACGCGGCTGATTGCCCCTGCCCCCATAACGACAACCACATCATCATCCTTTATCACATTGAGAATCGCGACCGGTATCTCCTCGATATCCTCGACAAAAACCGGGTCCACTTTCCCCGCAACCCGAATAGCACGGGAAAGTGAACGCCCGTCAGCTGCCACGATCGGCTGCTCGCCGGCCGGATGCACCTCGGCAAGAAGTAAGACATCGGTCCCGGACAATGCTTTCACAAAATCCTCAAAGAGGTCACGCGTCCGTGTATAGCGGTGTGGCTGGAATACCAGCACAAGCCGGCGTTCCGGATAGGCCCCCCGGGCCGCGGCAATGGTCGCTGCCACCTCTGCCGGATGGTGTCCGTAATCATCAATCAGTTCGGCAGTGCCCCCCGGCTTTTCCTCCGTTTCCGGTAAGGTTATTTTTCCGAGGCGGGTAAAGCGGCGGTTAACGCCCGTAAATTCTTCCAGCGCTTTCTGGGTTGCCTCATCAGAAATCCCCAGCTCACGCGCAATGGCAATGGCCGCGCAGGCATTTTGCACATTGTGCATACCCGGCTGGTTAAGCTTCACTTTCATATCCGGATATCCCTGCTGCAGGACAGTGAAAATCATCAGGGAACCCTGCGCCTCGGCATCCACGGCCCGCACGTCCGCATTCTCGTGAAAACCATACGTCGTTACCGGCTTCGAAATAAACGGCTTGATCTCGCGAACATTGCTGTCATCAATACAGAGTACCGCCCGCCCATAAAAAGGCAGCCGCTGGGTAAACTCGATAAATGCCTGCTTGAGCCGGGTGAAGTCATGTCCGTAGGTATCCATGTGATCCGCATCAATATTCGTGATCACTTCAATCACTGGAAAAAGATTCAAAAACGAGGCATCCGACTCATCGGCTTCCGCCACAATAAAGTCCCCTGTTCCCAGGGCAGCATTGGCATCGACACTGTTGAGCCTGCCGCCAATCACAAAGGTGGGGTCAAAACCGCCTTCAGCGAGGACACTTGCCACCAGGCTGGTTGTCGTTGTTTTCCCGTGCGTGCCGGCAATGGCAATCCCGCGCTTTAAACGCATCAGTTCTGCCAGCATGACGGCCCGCGGAACGATCGGAATACATTTCCTGCGGGCGGCAAGCACTTCCGGATTATCCTGGGTCACCGCAGAAGAAATCACGATGGCATCGGCATTTTCAATATTTTCCGGATCATGCCCCCGTATCACGCGGGCGCCAAGCCGCTCCAGGCGCCTTGTAGC
>JAAZED010000448.1 GCA_012512465.1 Oxalobacter sp.
GAAGGAGACAAACCCGCAGCAGAAGCAGCGTCTGCGGATGCCGGTAAACAGAATGCAGATAAAGCGGATTCAGCATCACCGCAGCAGGACAAACAGGAAAAAGCAGCAGAGCCTCAACCGCAAAAGGCCGCTGAAGCGGCTCCTGCCGTACCGCAGAATTTCCTTGTTGTCCGTTTTAACGGCCCATCAAAAGTTCAGGTGTTAAAAGCAAATGGCGCTACCCTGCGTCAATTTGACGGGAAGGCAGGTGACGTGCAGAAGCTGGAAATCAATGAGCCGGTTACGGTTGTTGCAGAAAAGGCAGCCAATGTGCAGGTGGAATTCCGCGAACAGCCGCTGGTGCTGAAAACCGCCAGAAGAAGTGCTGAAGCCAGAGTGGAGTTGAAGTAATCCATCATGAAACGTGAAGAAAAGCCGATTTCGTCAGGATCGGCCCCCCGCAGGAAGACGCATGCGGTTGCGGTACCCGGTAACACGGGACCGGTTATCATCGGTGGAGATGCACCTGTTGTGGTGCAATCCATGACAAATACTGATACCTCTGATGTCGAACAAACTGTCTGCCAGGTAATGGAACTTGTTCAGGCCGGCTCTGAGCTTGTTCGTATGACAGTCAATACACCAGCGGCCGCCCAGGCGGTTCCGTTGATACGTCAGCGGCTTGATGATGCGGGTATCCATGTCCCCCTGATCGGGGATTTTCATTTTAATGGCCACGTTCTGCTGCAGGACTTTCCGGCGTGTGCCAGGGCGCTGGCAAAATACCGTATCAATCCCGGAAATGTTGGTATTGGAGAAAGCCGGGACAGCCAGTTTGCCACCATGATTGACATTGCCTGCCGGTATGAAAAGCCGGTGCGTATCGGAGTGAACTGGGGAAGCCTGGATCAGGCGCTGTTAAAACGTATCATGGATGAAAATGCGGGCCGCTCAGCGCCATGGCCTGCGCCAAGTGTCATGTATGAGGCATTGGTGACATCTGCAGTGGAGAGTGCTGCCCAGGCAGAGGCGCTGGGTATGCCCGCCGACAGGATTGTTCTGTCATGCAAGGTTTCCGGTGTGCAGGATTTGATTGCGGTTTACCGTGAGCTGTCGGTACGGTGTGATTATGCGCTTCATCTCGGTTTGACGGAGGCCGGTGTCGGCAGCAAGGGGATCGTGGCGTCCTCGGCGGCCCTGTCGGTATTGCTTGAGGAAGGAATCGGGGATACGATCCGGATTTCCATCACGCCGGATCCGGGGAGCTCCCGTGCCCGTGAAGTCGTGGTTGCGCAGGAGTTGTTGCAGAGCATGGGGCTGCGCAATTTTGTTCCGATGGTGACGTCATGTCCGGGGTGTGGAAGAACATCATCGACGCTCTTTCAGGAGCTTGCCAGCAATACCCAGCATTATCTGCGCGAACAGATGACGGTATGGAAAAACCGGTATCCGGGCGTGGAAAGTATGAATGTGGCGGTGATGGGATGTATTGTGAATGGCCCCGGAGAATCACAGCATGCCAATATCGGCATCAGTCTGCCGGGAAATGGTGAAACCCCCATGGCGATGGTATTTGAAGATGGTAAAAGAAAAACCATGCTGCGGGGTGATAATCTCGACGAGCAGTTTCAGGCATTGATTCTGAAATATGTTCAGTCGCATTATGGCTAACATAAGACTGCAAAGCAGGAAATGAGTGGCATCCATTATGTCTGAAAACAAGAAAACAAATAAAAACAGAAAGATACCCGGCATCAAGGGGATGAACGATATTCTCCCGGAGGATGCACCGGTATGGGAACTTCTGGAAAACACGGCAGAATCCGTGCTGAAAAGCTATGGTTATCAGCGCATTCGCACACCGATTGTCGAGGAAACGGCGCTTTTTGCCCGTGGTCTGGGCGCGGTGACGGATATTGTGGAAAAGGAGATGTACTCTTTTGAGGATGCGTTAAATGGTGACAATCTGACGTTGCGTCCGGAAAGCACGGCCGGTGTGGTTCGTGCGGTTGTGGAGCACAATCTCACCTATAACGGGCCAAAACGGTTATGGTATTGTGGCCCGATGTTCCGTCATGAGCGCCCCCAGCGTGGACGCTACCGGCAGTTTCACCAGATTGGCGCAGAGGCGCTTGGATTTGGCGGCCCGGATATTGATGCCGAACTGATCCTGCTGTGCCAGCGGTTGTGGGATGATCTTGGGCTGGAAAACATTCGCCTGGAGATTAATTCCATTGGCAATGCCGAGGAAAGAAACCGTCACAGGGCGGACCTGATTGCTTATTTTGAAAAACACAGCGATATCCTGGATGAGGATGCCCAAAGGCGTCTGTATTCCAATCCGTTGCGTATTTTAGATACCAAAAACCCGGCCATGCAGGAAATGGTCAATGCGGCACCGAAACTGCTTGATTATCTGGATCAGGAATCCCTGCAGCATTTTGAAGGGTTGCAGAAGATCCTGCAGCATAACAATATCCCGTTTACCATCAATCCGCGCCTGGTTCGCGGCATGGATTATTACAACCGTACCGTGTTTGAGTGGATCAGTGAGGAGCTGGGTTCGCAGGGTACGATATGCGGTGGCGGCAGGTATGATCCGCTGTTTGAAATGTTTGGCGGCAGTCCGACACCTTCCTGTGGTTTTGCCCTGGGTGTCGAGCGGCTGATTGATCTGATGAAAACACAGGGAAGCGCCAATTTTGCGGAAAACGTGGATGTCTATATCGTTCACCAGGGTGAAGATGCCCTGCTTGAGGCATTTGCTCTGGCAGAAGCCTTGCGTGGCACGGGACTTGATGTAATACTGCATTGCTCACCTGCAGCGGCAGGCAGTAGTTTCAAGGCGCAGATGAAACGTGCTGATGACAGCGGCGCACCCTTTGCCATCCTGCTTGGAGAAGATGAGTTACAAGGGGGAAATGCCAGCGTCAAGGCACTGCGCTCCCCTGATATGGAAAACAACCAGCGCCTGGTTCCTCTGGCAAAGGTTGCAGATTATCTGGTTGACCAGATAATCGGGGAAACGGAACATGAGGAAACCTGCGCGTGTGGTTGTGGCAGCTTAGGCGCTGCGCCAACTCATGGCATTCATTAAAAAAGACAGAAATTATCATGGCATACGATCTTGAAGAACAGGAACAATTAGCGGCTATCAAGGCCTGGTGGAAGCAATACGGCAATCTGGTGCTGTGGCTTGTCATCATTGCGTTGACTGCTTATACCGCCTGGACGCTCTGGGGCAATTATCAGCGCACACAGGCTGAGCAGGCATCACAACTGTATTACGAAATGCAAAACGCCGTTCAGTCAAATGATAATGAACGGGCGCAGCGCATTGCATCCGATATGCAGGAAAAATTCGGTTCGACCCCTTATGCTTCCATGACCAATCTGATTGCTGCGCGCATTGCACATGATTTCAAGGAAAATGACATGGCAAGGGCGCGCCTGAAATGGATTATTGATAATGGCAAGGGCGATGGATACAAGGCCATCGCACGTATCAGGCTGGCAGGGATTTTGCTGGATGAGAAAAAATATGATGAGGCACAGGGGGTATTGAGCGCGGAATTTCCTGAAGCCTTTGCCAGTATTGCAGAAGACAGAAGAGGCGATGTGTATTATGCACAGGACAAACTGGACGAAGCCAGAAAAGCTTATCAGGCTGCGTTGACAAAAGCTTCACCTGATGACCCGGGCAGGGCGCTTATTCAACTCAAGCTGGACGATCTGGGTGGTGATGCTGCTGCAAAATGAGAGATTCAATGAGATTGACACGTGCCATTATCGCTGTTTTGACAGTAGGCCTGACGCTGCTGTTGTCAGGCTGTTCCTTTTCATGGATTGATTCCATCAATCCGTTTTCCAGGGGAACACCAAGAAATCTGCCGGCAGACCTGGTGGAGTTTGAACAGATCCGGTCAGTTACCGAATCCTGGTCACTCAATGTGGGTTCATCAGATAATTTCATTTTCACGCCGGTTGCAACGTATGACAGCATTTATGCTGCTTCTGCCAAAGGCACGATTGTGCGTGTTGATCCGCAAACGGGCAGTGAAGTCTGGCGGATTGATGCCGGTATTCCCCTGACAGCCGGTGTCGGTACGGATGGTCATACCATTGTTGTTGCCGGAAAAAACGGCGTGTTGCTGGCGTTTGATTCTGATGGCAAGGAAAAATGGAAGGCGCAGATGTCGAGTGAAGCGCTTTCGGCCCCGGCCGTTGGTGGTGATATGGTCGTTGTACGTACGCTGGATAATCATATTTCGGGGTTTGAGGCAGATTCCGGTGAACGAAAATGGATGGTGACACGGCGTGCGCCGCCCCTGATGTTGCGATCAGCCCCTGGTATTGCCATTGTCGGTCCTACCGCGATCGTTGCCTTGCCTGGCGGCCGGATGATTTCCCTGATGCTGGCCAATGGCGGCACGAGCTGGGACGTGGTTGTCGGTGATCCGCGTGGAACAACCGATCTGGAGCGAATTGCGGATACCTCAGGCATGCCTGCCGTACTGGGCAGGCTGGTTTGCGCCGCCTCTTTTCAAGGCCGGGTAGCCTGCTATGATGTGGTCAGTGGTGGTGGTGTCTGGGCAAAAGAGCTTTCCAGTGATGTGGGGGTCAGCGTTGACGATGACTTTGTTTATGCCGCAGATGAGGCAGGTGCGGTGTATGCC
>JAAZED010000044.1 GCA_012512465.1 Oxalobacter sp.
CAAAGGAGATGGTTTGATGATTTACGGTATCGGTACCGACATTCTGCAGATTTCCCGCCTGAAGGCGGCGCTGGGGCGCAGGGGTGACCGCCTGGCGGAAAAAATCCTGGGGCCGGAAGAAATGAAACGGTACCAGCACCGAAAAGCCAGAGTCGAGGTGCGTGGCCTGCGGTATCTGGCCACCCGTTTTGCTGCCAAGGAAGCTTTTTCCAAGGCCATCGGGTTGGGCATGCGTATGCCCATGACATGGCGTGCCATGCAGATATTGAATGCGCCGAGTGGCAAGCCCATTGTCGTCACCAGCGGCAAGCTCAAGGAGCACATGGAAAAGCACCGTCTGACCGCACAGGTCTCCATTACTGATGAAACCGATTATGCTGTTGCCTTCGTTATCGTTGAGCAGCAGGAAACCACTGAAACCCAGGATTGAGAAATCACCATGAAAACTGCACAAAACGCCACGAAAAAACCTGGCCCTGTCATGCTGGATGTTGTCGGCCTTACCTTGAATGAAGAAGATATCCGCCGCATACGTCACCCGCTGACAGGCGGTGTCATCCTGTTTGCACGCAATTACACCGACAGGGCACAACTCGTGGCACTGACAAAAGCCATCCGTGCCGTACGGGATGATGTGCTGATTGCAGTTGACCATGAAGGCGGGCGTGTACAGCGTTTTCTCGACGATGGCTTTACCCACCTGCCAGCCATGCGGCGTCTGGGCGAATTATGGGACGAAAATCCATCCATCGCCTGCAAGACGGCGACAGCCGCAGGCTATGTGCTGGCCACAGAATTGCGTGCCTGCGGCGTGGACATGTCGTTCACCCCGGTGCTTGATCTGGACTATGGCGAATCGGGTGTCATCGGAAATCGTGCCTTTCACAGCGAGCCGCGTGTGGTTGCCACGCTCGCACAAAGCCTTAATTACGGTCTGGCAATGGCGGGAATGGCCAATTGTGGCAAACACTTCCCGGGGCATGGCTTTGTAAAGGAAGATTCACATCATGAAGTACCGATCGACAGCCGCAGTCTGGAAGAAATCATGGGAAAAGATGCCGCTCCCTATTTCTGGATGGGTATCGGGCTTGCCGGTGTCATGCCTGCCCATATCATCTATCCGCAGGTTGATCCCAATCCGGCGGGATTTTCGGCAAAATGGCTGACCATTCTTCGTGAAGAGCTCGAGTTCGACGGCGTCATATTCAGCGATGATCTGAGCATGGAAGGTGCCCGTGTGGCTGGTAGTACCGTTGATGGTGCGAAAGCCGCGCTCGCTGCCGGCTGCGATATGGTGCTGATCTGCAATTCACCCGACAAGGCCGATAAAATCCTTACAGGGCTTGAGTACCTCGAAAATGATGCCACTCGCCAGTCCCGCGAGCGCCTGATCCGTCTTTTCCCGGAAAAAGCTGCACTCGGCTGGGATGCGCTGCACCAGGAAGCGCAATACCGGCATGCCCTGGAAGCCGTATCGGCACTTATGCAAAGCTGATGAAAGTATGACCGATAGCGCTGATACCGACACTCGCAAGGAATTACTCAAGGTTGTCAGAAAACTACCCAACCTGCCGGGTGTTTATCGCTATTTTGATGCCAATGACCGGATACTTTATGTCGGCAAGGCAAGGGAGCTGAAAAAACGCGTTACCAGCTACTTTCAGAAAACCCTTCAGTCTCCCCGTATCCAGATGATGGTCGAGCGCATCGCACGGCTTGAAACAACGGTCACCCGCAGCGAGGCAGAAGCGCTGATCCTGGAAAACAACATGATCAAATCGCTGCAGCCGCGCTACAACATTCTTTTCAGGGATGACAAATCCTATCCCTACCTGAAAATCACCGGGCAGGATTATCCCCGCATTGTGTATTACCGGGGAGCCATAGACAAAAAAAACCAGTATTTCGGCCCTTTCCCCAGTGCCTGGGCTGTACGGGAATCCATTGAAATCCTGCAGCGCGTTTTTCGCTTGCGCACCTGTGAGGACAGCGTCTTTTCCAACCGTACCCGCCCCTGCCTTTTGTACCAGATCAAGCGCTGTAGCGCACCCTGTGTCAGACTGGTCAGTGAAGCGGATTATCAGCGGGACGTGGAAAATGCTGCCCGGTTTCTCAGGGGGGAACAGACAGGCGTCCTGCAGGAGCTGGAGTCGAGTATGCAGGCCTATTCAGAAAGACTGGAATTTGAAGAAGCAGCCATCGTGCGCAACCAGATTGCCGCGCTTTCACAGATTCTTCATCAGCAGAGCATGGAAGCCGGGCGCGATACCGACGTGGATATCATCGCTGTGGTTGTCCAGGGAGGGCGTGCCTGTGTGAATCTTGCCATGGTAAGGGGCGGGCGCCACCTGGGGGATAGGGCATCTTTCCCCTCCAATGTGCAGGATGCAGTAAATGAGGAAGGTGAGGGTGTGGAGATACAAGTGCTCAAAGCCTTTCTTGCACAGCATTACATTGACAAGCCGGTTCCGCGTACTTTGATTCTCAATATCGAATTTGATGAACCAGCCCTCATGAGGGCACTGATGGACCAGTGCGGGCACAGCATCCATCTGGTCTTTCAGCCGCAGGGATTACGCCGTCAGTGGCTGGATATGGCGCAAAAAGGCGCGGAAATCGCACTGGAACGCATTTTGCATCAGGAAGGCGCCCAGTTGCAGCGGGTGCAGGCATTAGTTGAGCAGATTGGCCTTGATGTGGCTGATTCTGATACACTCAGAATAGAGGCTTTTGATATCAGCCATACGCAGGGGGAGTCCACGCAGGCATCCTGCGTTGTGTTCCAGCACCACGCCATGCAAAATGGTGAGTACAGACGGTACAACATCAGCAATATCGTGCCCGGAGATGATTACGCTGCCATGCGGCAGGTACTCATGCGCCGCTATGAAAAATTCGTCGGCAGTGAAAACAAAATGCCGGATCTGGTGCTGATTGACGGCGGAAAGGGGCAGGTCGAGGCGGCAAAACAGGTTTTTGCCGAACTGGGACATGATATTTCGCTGATTGTTGGTGTTGCCAAGGGAGAAGGGCGCAAGGTCGGGCTGGAAACCCTTATGTTTGCGGATGACCGTCCCCAAAAAGCGCTCGGC
>JAAZED010000045.1 GCA_012512465.1 Oxalobacter sp.
ATTGCACAGGTCTGTGCACCGAGGCGCATGGTGCCACCCAGTTCGGATTCTTTGTCACGCTGCTCTATTTTGCCATCCTGGTTTTGCCATTCGGTGATCAGTGCGACAACGGGTTGCTCGGTATCGGGCGCAAATTCGGTGGAGTTGGCGTTTTTGAGGCCAGCCACATTGCGGGCGTATTCAATGAGCGCTACCTGCATACCCAGACAGATGCCCAGGTAGGGGATTTTGTGTTCGCGAGCATACTGTGCCGCCTGGATCTTGCCTTCCACACCGCGTGAACCAAAGCCGCCGGGCACGAGGATGGCGTCGTATTTTTCCAGCAGGCCAGCGGTGCCCTTTTCCTCGATCTCTTCGGAGTCCAGGAAATCGATATTGACCCGGCTGTTGGTATGGATACCGGCATGGCACAATGCCTCGATCAGTGACTTGTAGGATTCGGTGAGATCAACGTATTTGCCGACCATGCAGATGGAGACTTCTTTTTCAGGGTTGTCCAGTGTGTGGACCAGCTTGTTCCACACGGTCAGGTCTGCCGGTGGCGGGGAAAGGTTCAACTCCTTGCAGATGATGGCATCCAGCCCCTGGTTATGCAGGAGATTGGGGATCTTGTAGATGGTGTCAACATCCCATACGGAGATGACGGCATCTTTCGGCACATTGGAAAAGAGCGATATCTTGGCGCGCTCGTCTTCGGGAATGGGCCTATCTGCCCGGCACAGGAGCGCATGGGGTGAAATACCGATTTCACGCAGTTTCTGCACGCTGTGCTGGGTGGGCTTGGTCTTGAGTTCACCTGCTGACGCGATAAAGGGAACGAGTGTCAGGTGAATGAATGCGGCCATGTTGCGGCCTGCTCTCAGACTCAATTGCCTCGCGGCTTCCAGAAACGGCAGGGATTCAATGTCGCCCACGGTGCCGCCGATTTCGACGATGGCAACGTCGTAGCCTTCTGCACCACGGTAAATGAAGCTTTGTATCTCGTTGGTGATGTGCGGAATGACCTGGACGGTCTTGCCGAGGTATTCGCCGCGCCGCTCCTTGCGGATGACGGACTCGTATATCTGCCCGGTGGTGAAGTTGTTGATCTTGCGCATCTTGGTCGAGATGAAGCGCTCGTAGTGGCCAAGATCGAGATCGGTTTCCGCGCCATCATCGGTGACAAATACTTCGCCGTGCTGGAACGGGCTCATGGTGCCGGGATCCACATTAATGTAGGGATCGAGCTTGAGCATGGTGACTTTGAGGCCGCGCGATTCAAGAATCGCTGCGAGGGATGCGGCTGCAATCCCCTTGCCCAGGGATGATACAACGCCGCCAGTAACAAATACAAATTTTGTCATCACAAATGAGTGCCGGTGGAAATCCAGATTATAACGCATCATCCGCCAATTCCGATGGTGCCCGGCGTATTTTGTGCCGCAATGTTGCAGCGAGGCGACGCACCGCGTTTTTACCGGAAAATCATGGATTTACCTGCCATACCAGTAGCGTTTTCGCACGTTTCGCCAGCCTTCGGCTTCGACTTTTTTTCCAAACCGGATGAGGATGGCGCCCTCCTCGTCTGTGCGCATGCGCCTGATGCCCAGCACATCGTACCGCGCAGAGACGGTGTCATCGGGGTGGCCGTACCGGTTGCGGTAACCCATCTGGAAGATGGCGATGGATGGCTTGACGGTGGCGAGAAACGGCAGGGAGGAAGAGGTATTGCTGCCGTGGTGCGGCGCGAGCAGGATGTCGCTTTTGAGTTTTTCGGGCACACGCGACAACAGGTCGGATTCTTCCCGTGTACCGATATCGCCCGGCAGGAGCATGCTCTGGCTGCCGGCGGTGATCTTGAGGACGCAGCTCAGTGCGTTGGACTTGTTTTTGTCTTCGGGGGCCAGGTGGATATCCATTGTGGGTCCCAGCATTTCAAACTGCACGCCATCCCATTCCCACGCCTGCCCCGCAAGGCAGGGGCGATGGTCACGGGCAAGCGCCACCAGCGGATCGTCGGGCTTTAAGGAGGAATAAACGCTGCCAACGGTGATTTCCGGATCGGTGAGAAGTGATGCAGCGCCGCCTGCGTGGTCCATGTCGCCATGTGAAATGACCAGGACATCAAGCGAGGTAATGCCCCGCGCATTCAGGTAGGGGATAATGATCCGTGACCCGGCATTGACTTCATCGGTATAAGCCGGACCGGTGTCGAACAGGAGGCGGTGGTTGCCCGTTTCGACAAGGATGGCGCTGCCCTGTCCCACATCCAGTGCAATGGCCTGCACTTCCCCGCCTGGAGGATGGGAGGGCTGGGAAAGAAAGAGCGGCACCCAGCAGGCCAGGCCCAGCCATCTGGCAGGCCAGCCTCTTGGCGCGAGCATCCAGATCGTGCCCATCAAGGCCACCACGAAAAACCAGGTTTCAGGGATGGGGGCTCTCCAGACAGCGAAGGAAAAGGCACTGAAGTATTCCAGAACAATCGCCAATAGCGAAACCAGGTAATGCGCCACGCCGAGGAGGTAATGGGCAAGAAAGGACGGCATGATGCTGCCCAACAGCGCCATGGGCGTAACCACCGTGCCGACCAGGGGGATGGCAATGGCATTGGCCAGCGGACTGATCAGCGAGATGCGGCCAAAGAAAAGGAGTGTCAGCGGGATAAGGCCAATGGTGATGCCCAACTGGACACGGGCGGCATTTTGCAGGGCAAAGATCCAGCGTGTTTTTTTTGGCACTTCCTGGCGAAAGATGGTCTTGCGACCGGATGAGATAAAGAGGATGCAGCCGATTGCACCAAAAGAAAGCCAGAAACCGGGGGCAAGAACAGCCCAGGGGTCAAAAAAGAGTACGATTCCCAGGGCGGCAAAAAGGACATGGGAAACACGGGTAAGACGCCCCATCCAGAGGGCAATGGCAACGACGATGAGCATGTAGAGCGTCCGCTGAGCCGGTACGCCAAAACCTGCAAGGAGCACATAGACCCACGCCATGAGGACACCTCCCACGGCGGCGGCTTTCTGGGCAGGCAGTAAAAGCGGCAACTTCGCCCGGGTAAAAAAGGAACGCCGCCACAGAAACGAGACAAGGCCCGCAAACATACCGGATATGAGGGTAATATGCAGCCCGGAAATGGACACCAGGTGGGATATCCCCGTGCGGTTGAATACATCCCAGTCAGAGGTGGCTATCCCCTGCTGGTCGCCAATCACCAGCGCAACGATGACGCCGGCATAACGCGCATCCGGCAAGGCATGGCGG
>JAAZED010000046.1 GCA_012512465.1 Oxalobacter sp.
ATCCATGACATGGTTGCGCCATCCGGAGAAACGACGGTAACCGATCTGGCAACACTGGTTCCCGGGGTCATCCAGCAGTTTCGCGATGCCCACCCTGCCGTCATCATTACCGAACACCGTCCTGATGCCGGGAAAACCAGCCTGGTCCGGGCGCCGGACAATCTGTTAAAGCAAATCCTGGTCAACCTGTTGCGCAATGCTGTCATTGCCATAAAGGATGACGGTGAAATCATCATCACATACGAAGGCCATAAGGAGCGCGACGGCACCCTCTATTACGCCCTGAAAGTGGGTTACAGGGAAAGCGGGATGCCTGTACAGCGGACAAAGGGGCGTCATCCGCTTCAAAACGCTGCGTTAAAAAAACAGCAGGAAGAACAGGATATGGGCATCGTTTACAGTCTCTTAAACCAGATTCATGCATTAATCGGCTCACATTCCGACATAAACGGCACAATATTTGATATCCTGATTCCAGCGTATGCTCCTTTGACCACAAAAATATAAAACAGGAACAATGACGTCTGAGGCCCCCCCTCCCATCACTATCTTATCTTCACTGGCGCAAAATAATCTTACGACGCCCCATATTCTTGTTGTAGACAATCAGATCCATGCGCTGGAAGACCTCATTTTCCTCCTGGGTGATTACGATATTCGCCTTTTCAAGGCACAAGATGGAAAAACAGCACTACACACCCTGCGTACGGAAACAATCGACCTGCTCCTGCTTGAGATCAGTCTGCCTGACATGAGTGGCCTTGACGTCATGGACTTTATCAAAAAACAGGGATATGACACTCACACCATCGTCCTGTCAGAGAGCACTGATATCAATGCACCGATTGAAGCACTTAAAAGAGGAGCTTTCAGCTACCTGCGCAAGCCTTCCTCTACGGAAGAACTGCTTTCTTCGATCAAGAATGTACTGGATGCGCGCGCCCTGGAATCCCGGCACCAGCAAATGGCATGGCAACTGGAATGCTCTGAAAAAATGTATCGTAATCTGGTGGATAATGCACCGGATATTATTTTCACGATCAGCCATGATGGCACAATCACCTACATCAACCAGCGCGTCACCACTATTTTGGGATATCTCCCTAGCGAATTGATCGGCAAACCCTATTCCACCCTGATCAGCAATGATGACCTGAACCGCGTACAGGCACTTTTCAGCAGTAAATACAAATCCACCCGTCATATCGAGCTGTCCCTGAAATCCGAAGCAGAAAAGGAAAGCTACCCTTTTTCACTGACGATCATGAATATGACATTCAATCCGGCCAATCCGGATTCAATGGAAAAAACCGGCAGTGCCTACATCATCGCACGGGACCTGTCGGAAAAAAAACGGGCGGCAGAAATCATTTCCTATCACAAGAACTACGATCTCCTGACCGGCCTGCCAAACCGTACGCTGCTTACCCAGCAGATTGACACCGAACTGCAGCGCCTGCGTGAAGCCAATGGCGGCATGACGATTCTTTTTGTTGATCTTGACCGTTTCAAGCTCATCAATGACACCATGGGGCATTTGAGCGGCGATCTGCTGCTGCAGCAGACGGGTATGCGACTCAAAGAACTGGTCAGAACGGGTGACATCGTTTCACGTCTGGGCAGCGATGAATTCCTGATTGCCCTGCCCGGCCTGAAAGATGCGGGCCGTATACAGACCATTGCCACACAATGCCTGGATACCATACAACAACCGTTTTCGCTCGATAATGAGGAAAATGTCCAGATTACGGCAAGCATCGGCATTGCCACCTATCCCGAGCACGGTCTCTCAGCGGTAGAATTGATCGCCAATGCGGATATCGCCATGTACCAGGTCAAGATCAAAAGCAAAAATGATTTCTGCTTTTACGAAGACAGCATGATTCGCAGCTCGCATGCCAAAATCAGCCTTGAACAGGAGATGCGGCGCGCCCTGGATCGAAACCAGCTTGAAATGTACTATCAGCCACAGATGGATATCGCAACAGGCGAAATCACCGGCGCAGAAGCCCTGATGCGCTGGAACCATCCCGAACGGGGACTGCTTTCTGCAGGCGAATTTCTCCCCTATGCAGAAGAAATCGGACTCATTGCGCCTTACACCGACTGGATGCTCGGATCAGTCTGCCGCGACATACTGGCCGCCCGGCTGGCAGGCTGCAGGCTGGTTCCTGTTTCTGTCAACATGTCGCCCCAATACCTGGATCGCGAAGACTGTATTGATAAAATGAAGGACGTCTTTTCACATTACCGGATACAGGATGGCATGATTGGTGTGGAAATCACGGAAAATATCAGTATCCGCAATCCGCATCAGGCCATCGAGCTGCTTGGCCGTTTGAATGATCTGGGTGTGGACATCGCCATTGATGATTTTGGCATTGGTTACTCCTCACTGGCCTATCTGCGAAAATTTCCCATCCAGACCATCAAGATCGACCGTTCTTTTGTGAGCGAGATACACCACGACATGAGCGAATTTCCCGTTATTTTAGCCATTATTTCCATTGCCAAGGGATTAGGCATGAAGCTGATTGCCGAAGGTGTTGAAACGGAAATACAGGCCGCCTACCTGAAAAACTGGGGATGCCATATCATGCAGGGGCACCTTTATCATCGTCCCATGCCTATTCAGAACATTATTTCCATTCTGGCCGGAGAATCCGTCCAGCAATCAGGCTGATCAGACGGCGCTTTTCTTTCCCGTCGGATGTTTTACAATAAGCACATGAAAAACAGGCTGCCGGACTGTCCTTCATCCGACAAACCAGGAGAAAAAAAATGAAAGATCTCAAAGGAACACAAACAGAAGAAAATCTGAAAAGAGCATTCAGCGTGGAATCACAGACCGCCATGCGTTACGAGTATTTTGCCAGCCGTGCGAATATTGAAGGACACAACGATGTCGCCATGCTGTTTTCTTCCAGTGCTGCCGGTGAACGGGGCCATGCCCTGGGCCACCTCGAATTCCTGAGGAAGGATCCGGTATCGGGCAATCCCATGACCCGTACCCGCTTGAATATCCAGTCAGCCATTGCCGGTGAAACTGCCGAATACCACGACATGTATCCCCATATGGCGGAAATCGCCCGTGACGAGGGCTTTGAAGAAATCGCTATCTGGTTTGAAACGCTTGCCAAGGCAGAGCGCTCTCACGCCAACCAGTTCCAGAAAGCCTTGAATACCCTGCTGGATTAAAATAGAAACGCCAGCAGGCACTATTGCACCTGCTGGCGGCATAAGAAGGCCGGGGATTACTCCGGCAGCAGAATCTCGTGGCCCTTGCTGAACTGGTAATCCCTGAAAATATGCTCGGCAGAAGGCAACAGGTACGATCCGTCTTCCAGTCGGCGTGTTGTATCCTTTAAGCGATAAGTATTATGTCCGCACGTCCATACATCATAGTTGCGCATATGGGTGCACAGGCAGACCTTTTCCTTCACTGACAGCTTGTCCTTTTCCGGATGCAGCTTGATTTCACGCTCATACGCATCGATATATTCACATTTCCCATTCTCAAGGATATAGCCGTATATCTCGCAATTCGGACGGATACCCTGACCAACAGCAGGTGTGTTTTTCAGCATGCGCATGGGATATCCCGTGGGTGACTGCATGTTGACCTCAATGTCATCCTCGGCCGCATTCAGATAGGCCTGTTTGGCCGCTTCCGGCAGTCCGCTCTCCCGGGAAACAGTAAAACGGGTCGCCACCTGCACGGCAGCAGCGCCGTTTTCAAGAAAACCCACTGCATCTGAACCGGTAAACACCCCGCCTGCCGCAATCAGCGGAATATCCAGATTTTCTTTTTTCAGATAAGCCTGCACCTCAGCCACGATCGTCTTCAAGTCAAACTTGGCCCAATCCATCCCGAAGCCCAGATGACCGCCTGCCAGCGGCCCCTCAACAATCACGTAATCCGGCAGCCGGTTGAGCTTGGCATTGCGACGGATAAAAATCTGCAGCGCACGTGCAGAAGAAACAATGATCCCCATCTTGGCATCACGAAAACGCGGATGGTCCTGTATCAGGTGAAATGAACTCTGGTTCAAGCCTGCTGCCAGCGTAATACCGTCAATACCGGCATCAAGCGCGGCTGTCATGCGTGTCTGCATGGTTTCCCGCGGCGCATTCATGGTCAGCTTTTCCATCAGGTTGATAAAAAGCAGGCCATGGCCGCGTTTGGCTTCCATTGCACTGGATACATGAAGACGTGTTGCCTCGGCCAGGGCACCCAAATCGAAATGGATACTGGACTTGTCCATCTTGCCCATGGTTGCCATATTGGCGCGCATCTTGTCCCGGGAAAAATGCTTTCTGAAATAATGGTCAGCCGTAGCCATCATCATGGCATCCGACAAATGACCAATACCGCCCATACGCACCGCTGTCAGCGCCAGTTGCGGTGTGGAAATATCCACCCCCATTCCGCCAATCACGATCGGGACCAGCTCAGTACTGCCCAGGCGCAGGCGAAAATCATCTACACACTTCATCGTATTCCTTGATATACCGGCAAATGCATCTGCCAGCCAATAATAAAAAACAGGTCATGGAGATGCCTGTCAGACCGTCACTTTATCAGCGGATTCAATCTATCCCCACAAGAGGAAACAGCCTGATTCTGCCTGCCAGAATAACGGCACAATTCTTAATGTTATCAGATTATCCGGCGAGTGCCTAAACCCTGTTGACCCGCCGCGTTTTCTTCTCCTGCCAATCAGTGCGACATCAGCACCGGCAGGGGAGATTCACTCAGGATGGTTCGGGTAACCCCCCCCAGCAGGAATTGCCGGAAACGGGTATGACCGTAGCCACCCAGTACAAGAAGATCTGTTCCCCGTTCTGCTGCGATTTCCAGTAGCGACTGGCCAATATTTCTGGCCTGCTGCCGCTTGAGAATATGGACATTAACCCCATGACGCGCCAGATATACCGCCAGATCGGTTACCGAACTTTCATCCCGCATATCCGGCTCTGTTTCAACATTGAACATGACCACATCCACTACCTCTGCCCGTCTCAACAGCGGGATCGCATCGGTAACCGCACGGCGCGCCTCCTTGCTGGCATTCCAGGCAACCAGCACCCTGGAGCCAACCGTTTCCTTTTCGTAGCCGTGCGGAATCAGGAGAACCGGCCGACCGGTATGGATAACCACAAACTCGGGAAAATCCGGCTGGACAATGGGGGCGTCGTCATTTAAGTTGGTCTGACCGACCACAACCAGATCACTGTACCTGGCCTGCATGCTGATGCCATAGCCTGCCTCGCCATCCACGACACGGCCTTCATAAGACAAAACGCCCATGCCTTCGACTTCCTGGATAAAATCCTCGACAAACCCTTCTGCACGGTCTGTCAGAAATTTCAGGTGTGAGGCAAGCGCCGGGTCCTTTTCATTGATGCGTGCCTCGCGAAAGGTCAGTGTCGAAATGCCGATCATGGCCGCGCCAATCAGACAAGCGTCTTCGGCCTTTGCCAGATTGGCGGCTATGCGGACGCGATTGGCCGCCCTTTCTTTCTGGTCCAGATGAACAAGTATCGTTTTATATGCCATGGCCACCTCTTATGTCGTCAATCCATCAAACTAAAATTACACTTTGTCCAGCTCGAACGCCTTATGCAGCGCCCTGACAGCCAGTTCGGTATATTTTTCATCAATCAGGATGGAAATCTTGATTTCCGATGTGGAAATCATGAGGATATTGATACCTTCCTGGTACAGCGTTTCAAACATTTTCGATGCCACACCGACATGACTGCGCATGCCCACGCCAATGGCAGATACTTTGGATACCCGGTTGTCTCCCACGATATCCTTTGCGTTAATCTCACCCTTGACCTTTGTATTCAACACCGCGATGGCGCGTTCATAATCCGCACGCGGGACGGTGAAGGTAAAGTCCGTGATACCGGCAACTGACTGATTCTGGATAATCATATCCACTTCAATATTAGCATCAGCGATAGCGCCTAAAATCTTGAAGGCAATACCCGGCTTATCAGGCACGCCAATGACCATGATTTTTGCCTCGTCACGGGAAAAGGCAATCCCTGAAATAACCGTCTGTTCCATTTCTGCATCTTCCTCAAAGGTAATCAGTGTGCCGGAGACAGCTTCTTCCTCCAGCGGCATAAGCGGGTCTGTCAGTGATGACAAAACACGGGTGGGCACCTGGTAATTACCGGAAAACTCCACCGAACGTGTCTGCAATACCTTTGAGCCCTGCGACGCCATCTCAAGCATTTCCTCAAAGGTGATTTTCTTAAGCCGTCTGGCTTCTGACACGACACGCGGGTCTGTTGTATACACCCCGTCCACATCAGTATAAATCAGGCATTCATCCGCCTTCATGGCAGCAGCTATGGCAACAGCCGAGGTATCAGAGCCACCCCGTCCCAGCGTCGTGATATCTCCCTTGTCATCGATCCCCTGGAATCCGGCAATAATCACGACTTTGCCTTCATCCAGCGCTGACATTACCCGTTTTGCGTCAATCGACTGGATACGGGCCCTGGTATGGGAAGAATCCGTCAGTACAGGTACCTGCCAGCCGGTAAACGATATTGCTTCCTTGCCCAGTGCCATCAGCGCCATCGACAAAAGGCCAATGGAAACCTGCTCACCGGTTGAAGTAATCATATCCAGTTCGCGCTGGTCCGGCTGCGGCATGATCTCCTGGGCCAGTGCAATCAGCCGGTTGGTCTCTCCTGACATGGCAGAAGGCACAACAATAATGCGTTTGCCGGCATCATGCCACTTGGCAACGCGTTTGGCGACATTTTTGATCCGCTCGGTTGAGCCCATCGATGTGCCGCCATACTTGTGAACAATTAAACCCATATTTTTTTCAGATAATAATGTCAAACATAAACCTGCATGAAACTTTACCCTGCCAGTGCCAAATTAACAAGCAAAATGCCCATCTGCAGGCGCTGTACCGGCCTTTACGCAGGAATCCAGCCAATCCGGATACGATTGTCACCCTGGCTGACACAATCGATTGCGGTGCCGATACCGGCGGCAAAAAGCAAACGCTCACCAGCATACAGCAGGGGCAGCCGCTGCCTTTCCCATGCGGGCACTCCTCTTTCCTGGTAGTGCGCCTTGAGGCTTTTTGTGGGACGGACCTCATTTACTTTGAGCACGGCCTTGCCGGAATATGCGCCAAGCGCCAGTATCTGTTCCCGAAGCCACCTGGCGTCCACGCCTTTTGACACCGGCTCAAAAAGCAGTTCCCCGCCAAATTCCGCCATTTCCAGTCGGGACTCCCCCTGCCAGGTGAATGGCGCACTCCGTTCAGGCAAGGCCAGAGGCCTTTCGGGGTTTGCCTCCTGAAACACAAGATGCTGCCGGTAACGGCGGATAACGGCACCTTCGAGCGCCAGCTTTACCTGGGCATCCTCTCTTGCATCCAGCAATTGCGTCCTGGCTTCTTTCAGCCAAGCCGTCGACGGCATGCGCAACCCGTGCGCATCCAGCCAGAAACGGAAGAGATTATCAAAACGGTCATGCCCCAGCTCTGCCATACGAATGATATCCAGCGCATCGCCATCATGGCAGCGCTCCCAATCCATTTCCGCCAGTTCGTTTAACAGTCGGGAAGCCGACTGCATATGCAGCGCACTGCGTACCACCCGCTTTTCAAATCCCGGAAAAAATCCGGAAAGCAGCGGCGCGACCTTCTGCCGGATGGCATTTCGGACATATCGCACATCCAGATTCGAGTCATCCTCCACCCAGGCGAGGTGTTTTTCGCTTGCCCAGGCCGCCAGCGCCTGGCGCGATACCGCCAGAAGCGGGCGCAACAGTTGCGGTGCCGCCTCATCGTCTTCACCAGGAATCGTGCCCAGGATTTCCATGCCTGACAATCCTGCCACACCGGCTCCCCGCATCAACTGCATAAGCACTGTCTCCACCTGGTCATCCTCATGATGAGCCGTCAGCAGCACATTCACACCATACTGCCGACACATGGCTGTCAGGGCCGCATAGCGTTCACGGCGCGCAACCGCTTCGACACCTTCGCCTTCCCCCGGATTCAGCGTCACCCGGCAAAAATCAAAGGGAATCGTCAGTTGCTCACACGTATTACGGCAATGGGCAAGCCAGTCATCCGCTTTGACATTCAAGCCATGATGGATATGGAAAGCAAAAAGCCGCATAGGCTTTTTTGCGGCATAAGCCTGGGCCAGATGCAACAGCACACTGGAATCCAGGCCGCCGGAATAGGCAATCGCCATCGCCTCTTCTTTGCTGCCAGGCTGGCCAAAAGCAAAAACGCGTGCCGGAACCGATTCCAGCACGCGTTCAAATTCGAAAACAGGGTGATGTGCTTTCGCCTGATTCACTCCTTACTCCGACGAGGGGACGATATTCTTGAACTCGCCGTAATTCAGCCATTTCTGGTGACGCGCCTCCAGAAGATCCTTGGCAGACACCCCCTTGAACTGGCGAAGTGAATCAGCAAGTGCCCGCTTCAACAGCGCTGCCATCTGCTTTGGATCGCGATGTGCGCCACCGAGGGGCTCATTGATGATCCGGTCAACCAGGCCCATTCCCTTTAAGCGATGTGCTGTCAGGCCAAGCGCTTCAGCCGCCTCATTGGCCCGCTCTGCGGTTTTCCAGAGAATGGAGGCACAGCCTTCCGGCGAAATGACCGAATACACGGAATACTGCAGCATCAGCACCGTATCCGCCACTGCAATCGCCAGTGCGCCACCGGAACCGCCCTCACCGATAATCGTGGTGATAACCGGCACCTTCAGCCTGGCCATTTCAAAGAGATTGCGGCCGATTGCTTCAGACTGGCCGCGTTCCTCCGCATCAATACCCGGGAAAGCCCCTGGCGTATCGACAAAGGTAAAAATCGGCAGGTTGAATTTTTCCGCCATATGCATCAGGCGCAGGGCCTTGCGATACCCCTCCGGACGTGGCATGCCAAAATTACGATAACCGCGTTCCTTGGTATCACGGCCCTTCTGGTGGCCCATGACCACACAGCCCTGCCCGTTAAAACGGGCCAGGCCGCCAACGATGGCGGGGTCATCACCAAAGGTACGGTCTCCATGCAACTCATGGAAATCCGTGAAAATCTCGTTGAGATAGTCCAGCGTATAGGGTCTTTGCGGATGACGGGCGATCTGTGATACCTGCCAGGGTGTCAGCTTGCTGTAGATTTCCTTTGTCAACTGCTGACTTTTTTTCGCCAGCTTGCTGATTTCTTCAGAAATATCAACAGCAGAATCATCCTGCACAAAACGCAGTTCTTCAATCTTTGAGTCCAGTTCAGCAATAGGTTGCTCAAAGCTCAGAAAAGTTGTTTTACCCACTTAATCTCCTTTTACGGGCCAATGCGGCCAGGCCCGCAAGAAAAGCATTTTTCTGTGCCGGGGCATCGTTTCAGGGCGATTCCCACGGCACAGGATTTTTAGACGTCCCGGCATTGTAATGAGTAATTGTCTGCCGGTCAAAACATTCCTTTTGGCAACGGCAAGTGCCTGAACTGTTTGGTATTTTAGTAAACGGCCTAGGGCGTGTTAACACTAGACCGCTGTTCGCGAAAAGTCGTTTTGTTTCAAAGGGCAAGGCGCATCGGAAAATCTGGATGCAGGCGTAGTCAACCTACGTCAAATTCAGATTTTTCGAGGCAACACCGCCATTGGGGACACAACGGCTTTGCAGCAGGCTGTTTAATGTTAACACGCCCTAGTATTCTACCGGAACTGCCGTCAGGCTGCGCCACAGGTACCAGGTTGCCACGGTGCACCAGGGGTGCCAGTTTGCGGCCAGTTCGCGCACCTCCATGCGAGTGACCGGCTCACCGGAAAAATAAGTCATGCTGATACCCTTGATCAGGCCGACATCATCCAGCGGCAGGACGTTGGGGCGATGCAGATTGAAAATCAGGAACATCTCCGCAGTCCAGCGGCCAATACCGCGAATCCGGGTCAAATCAGCAATGATTTCTTCATCATTCATGTCCGTCCATTTTTCCGGATACACGGTTTTTTTCCTGAAATGCCCGGCCAGATCCATAACGTATTCCGTCTTGCGTTTTGACAGCCCGCACTTCAGAAAATTCTCGCTGCCTGTTTTGATGACATTGGCAGGCGTGCAGACCGGACAGATTTCCTTGCAACGCAACCAGATGGATTCAGCTGCCTTGACAGATATCTGCTGCCCGATGATGGAACGCGTAAGCGTCTTGAACGGATCACCCCGCTTCATGGGATAGCTCTCACCTGCAGCGACAATGAGCTTTCGCATGATACGGTCGCGCTTTGCCAGTTCCTGTACGGCTTCTTTCCAGTAAGGCGGCATCTGTTCCAGTTCGCCGGACTTTCGCGCCTTGCTCATGCGCGCCGCCACTCGGTCACACCACCCGGTCTGTCTTCCAGCACAATCCCTTCGGAGAGCAGCTCATTTCTGATCCGGTCAGCCTCGGCAAAATTTTTCGCGCCTTTTGCCGCCGTCCTGGCATCAATCAGCGACTGGATGCGTTTTACATCAATATCATCGTCATCGCCCTGAAGGAATTCGCGCGAGTCACGCTGCAGGATGCCAAGCGTCCCTGCCAGTGCTCTCAATTGCCGCGCCAGATCGACTGACCCGGACCGGTTGACTTCATTGGCCAGATCAAACAGCACGGCAACGGCAACCGGTGTATTGAAATCATCATTCATCGCCTGCCGGAAACGGCGTGCATGGTCTTCATTCCAGTTGACGACCGCAGCTTCCACCGGCATGTCTTTCAAGGCCGTATAAAGGCGCATCAGTCCTGATCTGGCATCATCCAGATGGGTATCCGAATAGTTCAGCGGACTGCGGTAATGCGTGCGGATGATAAAAAAGCGCAACACCTCCGCATCATACTGTTGCAGGACTTCACGAATGGTGAAGAAATTGCCGAGTGACTTGGACATCTTTTCATCATCCACCCGGACAAAACCATTGTGCATCCAGTAATTGACAAATTTATGTCCGGTTGCCCCCTCGGACTGGGCAATCTCGTTTTCATGATGTGGAAACTGCAGGTCGGCACCCCCGCCATGAATATCAAAGTGCTCGCCCAGGAGCTGGCACGACATGGCAGAACATTCGATATGCCAGCCCGGACGGCCCTGCCCCCATGGGGAATCCCATTTCGCCTCATGCGGCTCATCTGCCTTGGACGCCTTCCACAGGACAAAATCCAGCGGATCACGTTTACCCAGATTCACGTCAACCCGTTCACCCGCGCGCAGATCATCCAGCGAACGATTCGACAGCCTGCCATAATCCTTGAAATCACGAACCGAATAATTGACGTCGCCTTCTTCGGTGCGATAGGCCAGCCCGTTTTTTTCCAGCCTGTCAATGATGGCCAGCATCTGGGGCACATAGTCTGTTGCACGCGGTTCATGGTCCGGCGGCAAAATACCCAGGGCGGCGATATCCTCGTGCATGAAACGGATAAAACGGGTTGTCAGGTCCAGCATGGTTTCCTGATTTTCTGCTGCCCGGACAATAATCTTGTCATCAATATCCGTGATATTGCGCACATACGTCACGTCGTATCCGGCTTCCCTGAGCCAGCGGTAGACAATATCAAACGCCAGCATCATCCGCGCATGACCGATGTGACAGAAATCGTAAACCGTCATGCCGCACACATACATGCGCACCTTGCCGGGTTCGATCGGTTTGAAAACCTCTACATTTCGTGTCAGGGAATTGTAAATCTGTAACTCATTCATGGAATACGTCTCGTGATGTCGCAAAAACGGGGGAAAGATATTCATTTTACTGTGGCACAGGGGTAAAAGGATAGTGCCTGAAAGATTTTATGTTGCACCTTTGCAAAACCCACGGACATCCCGGGCGAAAGGCCCTAAAAATCAGACATGACTCTCATCAGAATTTGTTAGAATGACACGATTGAAAAAATGAGCGGTCCTGATAACGTTGCTTTCATGATCCGCATCATGCTGGACCCTGTTCCCGGCTGCCCCGACAGATAACCGGCCCGATGTGGGCGACTGCCACGGCGGGGCATGCCGTTATGACCCATTCAGATCCATTCTATACAACAAGGAAAAACATCATGGCCGTAATTCTCCACACCAACCATGGCGATATCAAAATCGAGCTTCATGCCGAAAAGGCGCCTAAAACTGTTGAAAATTTCCTGAACTACGTCCGCTCAGGCCATTACGACGGCACGATTTTTCACCGTATCATCAATGACTTCATGATCCAGGGCGGCGGGTTTGAGCCTGGCATGAACCAGAAACCCACCAACGATCCGGTTGAAAATGAAGCCGACAACGGCTTGCAAAACACCCGCTACACCCTTGCCATGGCAAGAACACCTGATCCGCATTCTGCCACGGCGCAGTTTTTCATCAACGTCAATGACAACCACTTCCTCGATTATCCCGGCCAGGATGGCTGGGGCTACGCTGTCTTTGGTAAAGTTGTGGAAGGACAGGACATCGTCGATGCCCTCAAAACAGTGGAAACCGGCCGTAGCGGCATGCATGCTGATGTACCGAAAGCCGATGTCATCATCGAAAAAGCAGAAGAAGTCGAATAAGGAAAATTAAAAATGAACACCGGCGCAGCAGAAAAGTCCGCAAAAAGCCTGGCCCTGTTCGTGTCAGATACCCACCTGACTGAAGCCAGCCCCAGAACAACCAGCGCTTTTCTCGACTTCATGGCCAATGAAGCGACGAAAACAGAAAGGCTCTATATCCTGGGCGATCTCTTTGAATACTGGGCCGGTGACGATGATATTGAGAGTACTTACAACCGTCGTATTCTCAATGCCATCCGGCAGCTGTCCAATGCCGGTGTTGCCGTTTTCTGGGTACCGGGCAATCGCGACTTTCTCACCGGTGATAAATTCGCGGTGGAAAGCGGTGCCACATTCCTGCCGGATCTGCACGGCATAGCAATCGGCAACCAGAAAATCGCCGTGGCGCATGGTGATGCCCAGTGCCTGGAAGACCCCGAGTATGTCAAATTTCGCATGATGGTAAGAAACCCGCAATGGCAGCAACAGTTTCTTTCCATGCCACTGGAACAACGCAAACTTACCATCGAGAGCTTCAGAAAAGACGCCAAAAAGGAAAATGAAGCCAAGTCTGACAATGTGTGGGATGTCACGGCATCGGCCATTGACGAGGTCTTCAGTCAGACCGGTGCTGCGGTTTTCGTTCACGGGCATACCCACCAGCCGGGCCTGCATGAATACGGCACATGCAAACGTTACGTTTTGCCCGACTGGAATCTCGACGGCAGCCAAAAGCGTGGCGGGTGGCTTGAACTGACCGTCGAGGGCACCTTTGTGCAGCACACCGTCAGCCAGTAACGTTTCCTTGCTGCATGCTGCTACCGGATGATGGCAAACGGTTTTCCCTTTATCGATTTTTCACAGCCTTCCGAGAAAGTCGCGCATGATTTGATTGGCACGACTTTTCTGGTCGATGGCGTGGGCGGCATCATCGTCGAGACAGAAGCGTATGACAGGACCGATCCGGCGTCACACAGTTATGCCGGACCAACGCCCCGAAATGAAGTCATGTTCGGCGAGCCGGCCCACATCTATGTGTACCGCTCCTACGGCATCCACTGGTGTGTCAATTTCACCTGCCGTGAGTTTGGCCATGGCGCAGCGGTTCTGATTCGCGCCCTGCTTCCCACCCACGGCATCGATATCATGACAACACGCAGGAAAACCGGCAACGTCCGCCTGCTGTGCGCAGGACCGGGCCGGCTCTGCCAGGCACTGTCCATTACCCGCGAGCTCAATGGCATGCCTTTGAATGCTTCCCGCCTTTCCCTTTTGCCTGCGCCACACCCTGTCGAGGTGGTGAGTGG
>JAAZED010000047.1 GCA_012512465.1 Oxalobacter sp.
ATTATAGAATGTCTGCCCTCATGCCATGGCAGATGAGGCTTCATGATTGAACCAATCGTCTGACAGTGATATCCAATCTGCGATTAAAAGCAATTCAGCAATCATAAAATATCTTATGATATTAACTGGCAAATTGATCTTACCGGAGGAAAAATGCGTACAGAAACCCGTTCTCTGAACACCATGCTTGAATACCAGGATGGCGCTGTCGTCAGCAAGACCATCCTGAAAAAGAATACCGGCACCGTGACGCTTTTTGCCTTTGATGAAGGACAAGGGCTTTCGGAACACACCGCGCCATTTGACGCCATGGTCCAGGTACTGGATGGTGAAGTGGAAATCACGATTTCAGGCACCCCTTATCAGCTCAAACAAGGAGATTTCATCATCATGCCTGCCAATGAGCCGCATGCGCTGAAAGCGATCCGGAAATTCAAGATGATGCTGACCATGATTCGCTCGTGAAATTGCTGCGCGGCATTTTATCGGGCAAGCCTCCCGGCTTCAAGGACATAGCCTGCGTGACCGTGGCTGACCACATCGCTGCCGATGGCTTTTTCCATTTTTTTTGCAGATTCCATGCCGGTACAGTGGCAGGGGATGAGGAATCTGGCATTCCAGTCCCGCATGACATTGAAGGTTTTTTCCAGACGCTCTTCATTGGCCTGCAGCAAGTGCATGCCACCCAGGACACCACATACCTTCTCGATACCGGAAACCTTGCGGATGTAATCTATCGTGTTGGATAGCCCGGAATGGCAGCATCCAACCAGGACAACCAGACCCTCATCAGTTTCAAACCACATGGACTGGTCGTCATCAATCGCGTCAACATCCCCCCGATCCGGGTCAAAATAAAAAGTGCCCCCTGTATTTTCAAAGGATGCCAGTCTCACTACCGGGCCTGTAATGCCAATGCCAGGGGCAAGGTAGTGAGGTGTTGTCAGTGAGTGGACACGGCTTGCCGGCAATGCATCAAAGGCTTTTTTGCATGCTTCAGGCATGCCGTATTCATTCGGATCAGGGGTATACCAAAAGCGTTTTGCATCAATGGCATTGGCAAAGTACAGCACGGCACGGTCATTGATCGCCAGAAAGCGGTCAAGCGTACCAGTATGGTCTTTGTGTCCATGGCTGATGACAAGGGTATCCGCCTTGCTCAAGTCAATGCCGAGTGTGGCTACATTTTTCTGCAAGGCACCTTCATGGCCGGTATCAAAAAGAATGCGTCTGTCTCCTGCCTCAATCCAGGCGGCAAAGCCATGTTCTTTAGCCAGCCCTTCCTGTGCTTCGTTATCGACCAGTATCGTGATTTTAAGCGTATTTTCTGACATGGCATTTCCTCCTGACTGATTACTGCCTGCCGCCATATGGCTAGGGGTGGGAATGGCTCTGCTTTACCGCAAGCCATCGGATGATTATACCGTCGAATGTAACCGGATACCCAAAATGCCTGCGCGATGTCATCCTGCGCCGCAAACTGTATGCCCTTTTCCCTGAGAATTTTCAGTAACACGGGCTCGCACATTGCTATCTCATCAGCTTTGCAGATACATCAAGTATTTAGGCCATGGAGCTTTGTCATGGATTAAAAGCGGTACGGATTGCCAGTGCTGTAATGAGGATAAATCCTAGCAAGGAGAACACCATGAGAAACGCATCTTTTTACGTTCGTTTTTGCAGGCATTGCATAAATATTTTCCTGATTTTGTTTGGCCTGCCTGCTTTTACGCTGGCACATGCTGCGACCGTAAATGGAATCATCAGTGTGACCATCACGCTAACGGACTCCTGCCTGGTTAATGGCGCAACACCTACCGCTGGGGGCACATGGGGAACACTTGACTTCGGCTCGCACCCGACAGGATTTACCCAGGCTGATGCCCAGGTAGAAGGCCAGGCGTCCTCTCCGATTACTGTTCAATGCCGTTCCGCAACAGCACCGACGGTAAGCATCATCAGTGGCATAAACGACACCCAGGGCGGGTCTCACGCGCACGCGATGGCTAATGGCTCCAACTATGTGCCGTATGATATTTATTCCGATACCGCCCGTTCAATCAGCGTTGTCAATAACACCACTTTTTTTACCAGTGCAAACAATGGAACGGTTGAAAACGTCAATA
>JAAZED010000048.1 GCA_012512465.1 Oxalobacter sp.
AAATGTGTTCTGATATCAGGAGCCGGGGCAACGTTTTTTTATTTGCGGCGCTTTATTTGTAAAAGTTATTAATTTTCAATGGGTTGGGTTTTTGTACCCAGCGGCTGGCTTTTGTCATAAAACGCATAATGCGCCCGTCCATTTTCCTTGACATAGTACAGGGCGGTGTCAGCATGAAGTAAAAGGGGTTCCGGCGCATTGCCGTCATCCGGGTAAATGGCGATGCCTATGCTGGCGGTCAGGGACATTGCTTCGCCATTGACCATGATGGGTTGTCTGACCGATTGCAGGATGTGGGAAGCGATGTGGCCTGCGATGTCCGGTGATTCAATACTGCCTAAAATGACAATAAACTCGTCTCCGCCATACCGGATGACATTATCGGATTTCCGAATGGCTCCCTGCAGACGGCGTGCCGTTTCTTTCAGGATTTCATCTCCCGCAGCATGACCGTAGTTATCATTGATATCCTTGAAAAAATCGAGGTCCACGAACATGACAGCAAAGTAAGAGCGGGTCTCTGATGCAGTTCGTATACCGTTTTCAATAATGGTTTCCGTCATCCCGCGGCGATAGACACCGGTAAGGACATCATGCATGGCCAGATGTTCCAGCATATCCTGATGCCTCTTGTTTTCTTTGACGAGCCCCGCATTCTTCACCTGATAAATCATCGAGCTGGAAAACAGGATGATCAGCAGACCGGTAACCAGAAGTACGGCGAAAATAAGGCTGCGGTCTTCATTTTTCGATCCCAGGAAGGGGGCTTCCATGGCAATCATCACCTTGAGCTGGCCATCCAGGAATTTTGCGGAAAGGATGTAAAACGGGTTTTCCGTTGTGCCAATCCGGACAAATGGCGTTTCCACTGTGTCTTTCCAGGCGGAGATTGGCAGGGGATCAAAGCTTTTTTTCCGGTAGCGTGCCATCCGGTTTTCTTCACTGACGGACTGGATAGCGGCATCCGGCATCACCATCATTTCATACTGCGGGTCGCTGGCGGCAATGATGACGCCATAGGCATCAATCAGAAAGGCATTGGTCTGCTTCATGATCGAATCCAGATAGTGTATGTCGATTTTGGCAACCACGACACCGATAATGCTGTCGCCATCCCAAACAGGAGCAGAAAAGTAAAGACCGGCGGTATGGCTGGTCCAGCCGACACCATACTGCAGTCCTTCCTTGCCCATCATGGCGGCATGGAAATACTCACGGCGGGAAAAATTCTCACCGACAAAACTTTCTTTTCCCCCCGCATTGCTTGCCGCTATCGTAATGCCATCCTGCGTCATTACCCATAGCGCACTGATGGCGGTGAGATCGTTGACAGCTGCGGCAAGGAAGCGGCTTGAGGGTGCGAAATAAGGATCTTTTTCATAGATGGTACGCCGTGCCTCGGATGACGTGAGGGCTTTATCCTGCCGGGCGTTGGCGTAATGGAGCATTCGCCGTATTTCGGAAACGCGGCTGACAATGCCGGGTACGGCATGGAGGATGCTGAAGGTTTTTTCCATCCCCGAACGGAGTTCGATAATGGCGTTATAGGTTTTTTTTTCGGTTTCGATAAAGGACTTGTCTGCTTGCAGGCTGACATAGCCGTCAGCCGCAAACCATGCCATCAACATCCACAAAAACGACACCAGGGCCGCGCAGAGGATGAAGGGGCGTGGAGAAAGCGAGTGCTGTTTTGACTCAAACATGACGTATCCCACTACCGTTAAAAATAAAGAGGGACCAGAGGGTGTTGCTGGTTACTGTCATACCGGAGAGTGGCGGCAGCGTTTCTTGGTCTTTTTCCAGTATAAGCGATTTGCCGTGCATGAAAAACTGCCGGACACCGGGCGAAGAAAGAAATGTCGCTGCCAATTATCCTTCCTGCGGGTTATTCCGGCAGAAATTCTGAAAGTGATGTGGTCACGCGCTCTTTCACCGGGTCATTCAGGTTCAGCTCAGCGAGAATAAGCTGGAAATCTTCCAGCATGGCCCGGGCCATATCCGGGTTTGATTTCATGAAGTACCGCAGTATGAGCGTCTGGATTACCGTGTCTGCCATGATTTCATTTGAAATGATGCGAAAGGGATTGTTTTCCTCACTCATTTTCGGCAGGCCATCCAGGGTTTTGGTGATATCCTCCTTGACTTCAGGCTGGATATCAAGCATGTCGGACAGTGTGTCAAATTCCTGCAACATGGCCTGGATGGCGCCAGGAAATTTCTTGTTCAGATAACTCAGAATCAGTGTCTGTTTCAGACTGGCTGACAGCATGGATGCCCAGACCGGCATCAGCGTATCATCCGCTTTTTCTTTTTCACTCATGAACCTCTCCTCTTGTGGGTCTGCAATCGGGCAGATATCGCAATATAGCATGAAGCCACCGGGCTTTATCCATGAAAAAGCCCTGAAAAAAATGCTTTTTCAGGGCTTTCAGATCAGGTTGCCAGTGGGTACTACATGCCCTCCTTCTGGAAGACAAGCCCTTCTTGTGGCCCTTTACTGAGAAGCTTCAGATGATTTTCTCCCACAAAAAAAACGAGTGGTATTTCGGCGGCATGATCAAGGATGATCCGGCTGCCGGAATCATCCCATCGAAAATTGCCGGTGACTTTGGCGCCTGTACCGGTGGTATAGCTGTACCTGCCTTCTGCCCTGATTTCAATTTCACTTAAGCCGTTTGCCGGAATCAGGGCATGCGGGCGATAGGTTCCCTCGTAGTCAAGCGCGTTACGCGCGTTATGAATATCCGGAACGGCAGCAGGCGCAACAGGGCTGGTTTCTGGCGTGGCACTGCAGGCGGCAAAGACAAAGACACTCAGGAAAAAACAGAAAAAGATGCTTTTTTTCATATTGGACCTCCTTTTTCGGAAATTATAGCGTGCAGGGAAAAAGCTGGTTTGATATCGATTACATAGGGTGCTGCCGGTTTCCCGGGGTTTCTTTTTCTGTAACCATCTTTTTTCCGTCTTTGCCAGGACAATTGCCGGATCGTTCCAAGATAGCCACTATAACTGCAGAGAAGGGCACAAAGAACCAGGGTGAAGAAGGCGCCGAGTGCCGAGCGGGTAATCGTACGGGATAGTGTCTCAGACATCTGACGGGCATTTTCCAGTATGTCATCAATTTCAAGCTGGGCTGCACGCAGGCGGACTTCCGCTTCTCCCAGCACATCACGGGCCAGGTTGGTAGCCTGCTGATCCTCTGCCAAAAGGCGAATCAGATTAACCCGTGCTTCATCTCCGTTCATCCGGGTATTTTTCATCAGCCCGCGAATGGCATGTTCCTGATCGATGTCTTCCGTGATGGCACTCATACGCTGGTCCAGGCGATCAATCAGATCAGAGAGGATGCTCGCATAGTTATCCGGGTGAAGGCGCAGCGTTTGCAGTGAACGGACGGCATCATCACGGGCATTTGCCATTTGTGACGGGATAAATTCCGGTTGCATGACCGCAATAAAGCCGCCAAGCGCAAAGCTTGCCAGCAGCGCGATGACAGACCACAGATCCGGGCCGGCTGTAATCGTCAGGCTGCCATCCGGATCAGGCAGCATCCTGTCCATCGCCATCCCCAGTACCGAAAACAGTATGGATGTTGCCAGCACAGTGGTAACACCGCCCAGTACGCTGCTCCATGATACTTTGGACATGACGAATGCTTCTGTTGCCTTCATTTCCGGCATGATGCGTTTCCTTTTTGCGCTGCCTCTCCCTCAGGTTAAGACAGGAGAGCGGGGGAAAAGGGATTGATTTGTCACAACAGAAAGCCGGATGGCGCTGCTGTTAGGCAAACAGTGACAACAGGAAAAGAAATAAAACGACGGCCATCTTCAATGCAAGGCCGTCTGTCACGCGGGAGGAAATGTCAGGGATCGTTACTGCTCAAGGGCAAACTGGGAGTTTTCGTGCAGGAGCTTTTCGACTTCCTGATAGACTTCGCGCAGGCTTAATTTGGTGACAAGCCAACGCCCGGTCGGCACGGGAAAGTAATTAATGCTGCGCCACGTGATGTGCCCGAGCCGCAGATTCAGGGTCATGATATCCTGGCCGTCACCATCCACATTGAAGTAAGCGATCCAGCGTGACTGGCCGCGCTGGATGGCCTCACGGATGCTTTCCCTGATTTTGTCTTCCATTTCATAACAGGTGGTCCGGTCCAGCGGCATGGATACGGGAACGGAAAAGGATTCGCTGTTGAATGTTCCCGGGTTGAACTCATAGACAGCGTCCTGACCGGTCAGGTAGGTTTTCCACAAATCCACGGCCTTGTCGGTCAGCCGGTCCCGCATCAGCAGGGTTTCCAGGTCACTCATGCTTTGCTCCTTTCAGCAGTGTCGGGGTTGGAAGATACAACCAGCCAAAAGCATCAGGCTTAAATGTAGCATGACCAGAAGAGGCGGGACAACCATGTGGGCCCTGCATTTGTGCTTTGGCGGTTATTTTTTCTTTTTGGCGGCCGTTTCCGGCAGGCGGACTTCCGCTTTCATTTCAAGCTGTTTTCCTTTTCGGGTATAAACAGAAAAGGGAATATCCTTGCCGGGCAGGATTTCAGCATCAATCTGCCGGGTGTCCACGACAACCCAGAACGGAGCATCCGTGCCGTCATCAAAAACGAAGTCAAGGCTGCCGTCATGCTGTTCGCTTGGCTCGATCAGTATTTTTTTTCCCGTTTTCATCTCAGGAAGATAGGATGGTTCGGCTGAGGGCGGAACGAGCATGCGAATGGCTCCCTCATGGATGCTGACAAAAACATAGCCGTTTTCAGCGAGTCCGGATTCCCAGAAACTGGTCTGACTGATTTCCCTGCCATCATTGTCAATCGTGATGGCTTCGCTTTCGCCCATGGCTTCCATAAAGGCGTCGGCTGCTTCGCTGGCGATCGCTTCAGCCGCATTGAGCTGTTTTTCGGAAAGGTTTTCCGGATGGTCCAGGCACTCCACGTCGAGGGCATCATCATCATCCGCTTCGCTGAAGGCAAATACCCAGCCATCATGGCTTGTGGCAGTGGCGGCATTCAGATCAATTGTCCATTGTCTTTTTTTCTTGTTCATGTGCGAAGTGCTTTCAGTTAATCCAGAGTATTGCCCATTGTGCAGCAAAAGCTGCCGTGTTACCAGATACCGGCTTTACTCCCAGGCATTTTCTGGTGTGACCGGGTGAGGCACCGTGATGATCATTTCTCCTTTCCTGGCTTTTCGCACTTTCGGATTCCATTTTGATCCAATTTTCCCCTGAAGTGTGTTGAAACGGACGACAACTTCGAGTTCGTCCGCTATCCGGGGATCAGGCAAAAAACAAAGATTTTGTTTTTGTCAGACCAGCCCTGCATGACGCGTATGCTATCAATCCGGACGGTGACGGATTCATTGGGATAGTCGGTGGTCAGAATGGTGTATTCATGTACGGCTTCTCCGGCGATGGCCGCACGCACACTGTTTCCTTCTTCGCCAAGCGGTTTTCTTTCCGACAGGTGGTGACATACCAGTTTTCGGCGCGTCCGGTGGCAAATTGCCAGTCGTCATATCGTGCTGTTTCGCGGATGATCAGAAGCAGGGCGCTGCTGATAAGGATGTTGCCCAATACCATGAATCGCATAATGCCTCCAGGCCAATACCGGAAAATACTTTATTATGAAGTGTTGCCCATTTGCGGTTTTCCGGGGTTTCTTCCCTTGGAATCGTGGTGTTGTCATGGCAGAATCAGGATATATTCACTGTCACCACACATACAATGAAAACGAAAATCGGATACAAACAACTGCTAAAAGAAGCGGAAAAAAACATCACGACCCTGGAGGTCGAAGAGGCGCTTGCCCTGTTTAAGGAAGGAAAAGCCAAATTCATGGATTTACGGGATATCCGCGAGATTGAGCGTGATGGTTATATTTCGGGATCATTTCACTGTCCGCGCGGCATGCTTGAGTTCTGGGTTGACCAGGAAAGCCCTTACCACAAGCCGATTTTTTCCGAGCCGCACTATTTTGTTTTTTATTGCGCAGGCGGCTGGCGTTCTGCACTGGCAACCCAGACCGCACAGATGATGGGGCTTTCACCGGTTGCCCATATCCGGGGCGGCTTCAGGGCCTGGCGGGAAAAAGAATGCCCCATCGATGGGTACAAACAGAAGTAGGCTGCCTTAAAGTGCCGTACTCAGGGTAACCATACCCAGAAGAATGCCGGGTACGTTGGCGACGATGATCGGCCAGTCCCGTTTTCCTTCATGCATCCGTAAGCCGCCCAGAGCGTGCAGTTGATTGTGGTTGCCAGCGGCAGGATGACCGACCCTTTTGTGCCGTTCAGGTTGAGATGGATCTGATCCATGCAGGAGGAGTACATCACAACGGTCATGGCCGTTGCCATCCAGCCAAGGATCGTGATGAATTTATTGCCTGCTTTCATGACATGCTCCTTTGCGGTCATTTTCGACCATGGCAAGTGAAATGATGCAGGCATTATGGTGCGGATTTTGCGGGCAGAACCAGTGAGGGTTGTACCAGTGATTGCCAGGAATTTCCGATCAGGGCTTTCTTCAGAGCTTGCGCAGTTGGATGCCGGCCATGATCTGGAAAATGCCGTAAACCAGCACCATGGCACCGATCCAGATGGTCGTGATGATCATGCCGGTGAGCGGCTGGGCGATCAGCATGGCACCCAGCACGATGGCCAGCACACCGCTGACAATCAGCATCCATTCCCCTTCAATGCGTTTTCGTGCCTGGATGTCAAAAACGATGCGGTAAATACCGGCAATAATCAGCCACACCGCAAAAAATATCAATAGCATGCCGGCAACCGCCTCGGGGTTCATGATGGTGACGAGCCCGAAAAGAATGGAGCACACCGCGTAAAAAAGCAGCCATCCTTTTGACAGGGAAATATTTTTTGAAAAGGCGGCAATCAGGGAGGCTACGCCTTCACCCAGCGCCAGGATGCCAATCACCCAGGCCATGGCAACGGCAGCTCCAAGCGGTGAAGCCAGTGCCACAATACCAAAAAAAATGGCTGCTATTCCATAGACGACCAGCAGCCACCAGCTGCGTGAAATGGGTGACATTTCCAGTGTGCTCATGATCTTTTCTCATTGCATCCGGTAGTGGACTCAAGAATGAGGATAGGCGTTAATGGAAAAGCAGGTGCTGATATAGGACAATGATGGTGTCAGGTGATGTGCCAGGGCGTGTTAACACGCCCTGGCACATGATTTATCCGGCTGGCCGGATATGGGCGATGTATTTGATCTGTCCCGGGTTGTCCGTGTCCTTTTTTTCCAGAAACACGGTTATGCGCAAAAGGCCGGCAAGCTGGTGCACGATGGAAAGACCCAGGCCGCTGCCGGGCTCGGCCTGCCCTGGCGGGCGGTAAAATCTTTCTCCCAGCCGTGAAAAAGCCTCGTCCGGCAGAGCCGGGCCGGTATTTTCCATGGTGATGCCACTGGTTTTGAGGATAATTCGGACTTCGCTGTTTTCAGGAGCATACCGCACCGCATTGTCCAGCAGGTTGCGCATCAGCATACGTGGCAGCGCGGGTTGTGTATTCACGGGCGACGGCAGGGAATCATTTGATACAAGCATGGTGATGCCCTTTTTTTCTGCCAGGGGGAGGTATTCCGATACCGCTTCGTTAACGACCTCAGGCCAATGGATGGCTTCTTCAGGAACAGGCGTTGCATTTTCATATTCTTTTCCGGCGGCTGACAGCGTCTGCATCCCCTCGATGCGCGAGAGTGCCAGCAGTTGATCCGCCAGCCGGCTGCTGCGGTCGATGCCGCTGATCAGGTTTTTCAGGGCGGTATTGAGTGCTTCAGGATCATTCTCTGACAGTTGGGCGACTTCTGCCTGGATACGGAGCCCGGCCAGCGGGGTGCGCAGTTCATGCGCTGCATCGGCAATGAAAGCGCGTTCACGCTCAAGCAGCGATGCCACCCGTTCAAAATGGCTGTTAAGCGATAAAACCAGGGGACGGATTTCCGGCGGCATCTGTTCTGCCGGCAGTGGGGCTGCATTGCCGGGCTGGCGGTTTTCCAGCTCGTTTTTCACCATGCGCAGCGGGGAAAGCTCCCGCCTTACCATGATGATCAGGCCGACAGCCAGGATGGGCAACATCACAATCCAGGGCATCATCTGTTCTTCCAGCAGTTCCAGCGCCATTTCCTGCCGGTATTCTTTTTTCTGCCCGACAGCAACAATAAAGCTGTGATCGACTGCCGGTTGCCAGACAATACGCCAGAGGTCATCATTGCCTTCCATGGTGGCATCTTCAAACCCTTCCATCCCGGGGCGGAAACAGAAACGTTCATCCGATATGCCATCACTCATCAACAGGTCACCGTTCGGGCTGAAAATAGCAAATCGCAGCGCTTCTTCTTCCACTTCCCCTTTGGCTTTTTTATTGGAGAAAACAGCGGGTATGCCCTCAGGCCGGGGGGCAAATTGCAGGTCTGAAGCCGCCAGTCTTTTGGCAAACAGCAATTGCTGTGTATCAAAAAACTCATCGATATATTCAGCGGATTCAAACCAGGCAAAAGCAGCGGCAAAAAGCCAGGCGATGGTGACAGCCAGGGTGAAAAAGGCACTCAGGCGAAGCTGGAGGCTCCATCGTGAAGGAGGGCGCTTGTTGGAAGAGGGCGTCATTCAGGTATCTCCCAGGGTGTAGCCAATACCGTGGATGGTCCGGATAAAGCCGCTGCCGAGCTTGCGCCGGATGTGGTGGATATGAACTTCCACCGCATTGCTGCTGATTTCTTCATCCCAGGCATACAGTTTTTCCTCAATCGCGCCTTTGGAGAGCACATTTTTTTTGCTTAACAGGAAAAGCTCAACGAGCATCAGTTCTTTCGGGCTGAGCCGGATGTTTTCCCCATTCAGGGAAACGGCTTTTGCCGCCGGATCATAACTGAGCAGGCCATGTGTCAGTACGGGGGCAACTTCCCGGTAGCTCCGCCTGACAAGCGCATGCAGCCGGGCGACCAGTTCTTCGAGTGCAAAGGGCTTGCCCAGATAATCATCGGCACCGGTATTAAGCCCTTTTACGCGTTCTTCCAGCGCATCCCGGGCGGTCAGGATGAGGACAGGCTCCACCAGGCCGCGCGAGCGCCAGTGCGCCAGGATATCCAGCCCGTCCTCACCGGGGAGGGAAAGATAGAAGTGGCCCCCATTGATTGGACAGAATTTTCGTGTTTTTAAGTGGTTTACTTGCGGTACAAGGGTTATCCACGGTGACGTAGTCAGCCATCATTTCTGGCTGCGGCGCGGTGGGTAACCC
>JAAZED010000049.1 GCA_012512465.1 Oxalobacter sp.
CCTCAAGCGTCACCTTCTGCTTGACCAGTTGTCTTACCGCATTCAATGCGGCATCGATCGGGCCATTGCCGGAAGCCGTTGCCATACAGGGCTCGCCATCAATAACCAGACGAATCGTAGCCATCGGAATGGAGCTCTTGCCACAGACGACCTGCAGGTAGTCAAGCCGGACTCTTCTGGCATCTTCAATGGTGTCAATGCCGGCTAAAATGCGAAGATCATCGTCGGAAACCGTCTTTTTCTCATCGGCCACCACCAGGAATTTGGTATACGCCACATCCAGCGCTTCGGGTGACAGTTCATAGCCCAGCCGGCGCAAGTGGTGGTCAAGCGCAGCACGGCCACTGCGTGCACTCAGCACGATGGAAGAATCGCTGACGCCCACATCAGCCGGATCAATGATCTCGTAATTTTCGCGGTTTTTCAGTACACCGTCCTGATGAATGCCGGATGAATGTGCAAAAGCATTACGGCCGACAATCGCCTTGTTCGGCTGTACCGGCATACGCATGAGATTGGAAACCAGGCGCGACGTCTTCATGATCCGCGTGGTTTCAATATCTGTATAAAACGGCAGATCCTTGCGGCATTTCAGGATCATGACAACCTCTTCCATTGAGGTATTGCCTGCACGTTCACCAATGCCATTAACCGTACACTCAACCTGGCGGACACCATTGACGATACCAGCCAGGGTATTGGCAGTCGCCATGCCCAGATCGTTGTGGCAATGCGCAGAAAGAATCGCCTTATCGATATTTTTGACATGGTTTATCAGGTATTTGATCTTTTCGCCGTATTCGTAAGGTGTGCAGTAACCCGTGGTATCCGGGATATTGATCACGGTAGCACCTGCTTCAATCACCGCTTCCACGATACGCGCCAGAAATTCATTTTCACTGCGTCCGGCGTCCTCGGCAAAAAACTCCACATCATCAATGAAGCGACGGGTGTATTTCACGGCCTTGACTGCTCGCTCAACGATTTCATCCGGCGTGGAATTGAACTTGGAATAAATATGGTAGGGAGAAACACCAATACCAGTATGGATACGCCCTCTTTCCGCATGTTTCAAGGCATCAAGCGCAATATCGATGTCACGCTCAACGGCACGCGTTAATGCCGCAATGACCGGCTTTCTGACAGCCTTTGATATTTCGACCACCGATTTGAAATCACCCGGGCTGGACATGGGGAATCCGGCTTCGATGATATCGACGCCCAGCTCTTCCAGCGCCCGCGCAATCTCGATTTTTTCCAGAGTATTCAGTTGGCTGCCGGGTACCTGTTCCCCGTCACGCAAGGTGGTATCGAAAATATAAACTTTGTCTGCTGGATTGGAAACCATGTCATGCTCCTTTGGTAAAAACGGCTATCTATTAAATACGTTCAAGTACAGCCTTGCCTCATTCACTCGTGGCGAACGGCAACGACAGCACAAATTGTGGGTATAGGGATATCAGCACGCTTAGCGCGCTAGCGGGGATAGCGGCAGGGCGTGACGCCATGCGCATAAAGAAGTGAAAACAGCAATGTCACTGATGATAATCATGCGAGAACTATAAGCCTCTTTTTTGAATCATGCAACTTTTTTGACTGGCAAAAAACAATTATTTTTCCACCAGCCGACTTGTTGGAACCATTCTACCCCGAATTTGAATCCGGTGCTTCAAACTGCTCTTCTTCCGTCTGGACAATACTGACCGGCTTGCCTTTTATCTTGTGCCACACATAAACCACATATCCTGACAGTCCATACAGGACAAAAAGGCCAAACAGGACTTTGGGCGGATCAAAAGAAATCGTCACCACAATCAGCACCAGCACAATAACCGCAATAAACGGTACCGACTTGCGAATATTCATTTCCTTGAAACTGTAAAACGGGACATTGGTGACCATGGTCAGACCCGCATACAGGGTAATTCCCCAGCAGGTCCAGTAAAAATCCCGCCCGAAAAAGCCCAGATCATCCATCAGCCAGATAAAACCGGCCACGATGGCTGCTGCTGCCGGGCTGGGTAATCCCTGGAAGAAACGCTTGTCGACAACCGCGATATTGGTATTGAAACGCGCCAGGCGCAAGGCCGCACAGGCGCAGTAAATAAAGGCGGCCACCCAGCCCATCCGGCCCATGCCTTTTAACGACCACTCATAAGCCACAAGGGCCGGAGCGACCCCAAAGGTGACCATGTCGGAAAGACTGTCGAGCTGGGCGCCAAATTCGCTCTGGGTGCGGGTCAGACGCGCCACCCGGCCATCCATGCTGTCTAAGATCATGCCGATGAAAATGGCCACTGTGGATTGTTTGAATTCGAGATTCAGTGACATCACGATCGCATAAAATCCGCAAAACAGAGCGGATATCGTGATCATGTTCGGCAGGAGGTAAATTCCCCTGCGGCGGGGTTTCAACGGCTTCACAGGGCAACCTTTCCGGGTTGTTCCGGCAAGAAAACAGTCTCTTTAATAGGGTAATAACGCATCATCGCAAGTTCTAGATTAACACGTTATACCCGCTTTTTCTTCATTCTCGTCAATGTGAGGAGAATTCGGCCAGAATCGTTTCCGTAGCATACACCTTGTCACCGACCGCCACTTTGGGTTGCGCGGTAACCGGAAGGTACACATCCACACGCGAACCAAACCGGATAAAGCCAAAACGCTGTCCCCGGGAAAGCGCATCCCCCTTGCCCACATAACAGAGAATGCGCCTGGCAACCAGTCCGGCAATCTGGACACAGGTCACCATGGCGCCGTTATCCGCGCGGATCACCATCGCATTGCGCTCATTTTCCATGGATGCCTTGTCCAGGTCGGCATTGACAAATTTCCCCGGGAAATACGCCACCTTTTCGATCTCGCCATTGACCGGTGAACGATTGGAATGCACATTGAACACATTCATGAAAACACTGATTTTCAGCGCCTCGCGTCCTCCGTAGACATCTTCTGTTTTTTCCACCACGACAATCCGCCCGTCTGCAGGAGACAGTACGGCATTGGCATTTTCCGGAACGGCCCTTGCCGGGTCACGGAAAAACTGCAGGATAAAAAACGTGATCAGCCAAAGCGGCAAGGACCACAGCCCCCACATGAAAGTAACAAGTACAGACGCGACAAAAGCCAGGCCAAGAAAAGGCCAGCCTTCACGTGCAATAATGGGATGAGGATAATTTCTCAACACGTCTCCGAAAATCAGATGGTTAACACACTATATTACAGATAGTTGGTTTTTTGTTCCACTTTATCCAGCCGAGATATCATATTTGCCGCTACGTTTGCTATTGAAAAGACAAAAAGCGGTCCCAGATAAGAAAGGAAATACCGCCTGGCAAGCAAATGAAAAGATACCAGCGTACCGGTTCATTTTCATTTATTGCTCCAACGCAAGCAACAAACCGATTAATATAAGAGAATGTAGCGTTTGCGGCAGAGTTCATGCATGATATACCTTCAAGGCAATAAAATATCCTGAAGGCAATAATTCTGCCATAGTACCGGCCTAAAGAAAACGGCTGTCCTTACGACTTTCTGAATAAACGGTAAATTATGACGTTCCGCGATCCTTCCAAACCCATGTGGGTACATGCCCTGAAAATGCTTGAACAGGCTGACAGGCTCCAGCGCCAGTTTTTCCAGCTACGCCAGAGTAGCCAGAGCGGTCCCATGTGGGAGCCGCCTGTCGACATATTTGAAACCAAAAACGAACTCCTCATCTGGATAGCCCTGCCAGGTGTTGCCCCTGACAACATCAGCGTCATCGTGGATAACGATACGCTTGCGATTGTCGGTGAGCGCCCGCTGTGTGCTGAAAAAACCAATGCCATTATCCGCCGCATGGAAATTCCCCATGGCCGTTTTGAACGGCGAATCAACCTGAAAGGCGGCCAGTTTGAAATCTGTGAAAATACACTGGCCAACGGCTGTCTGAAACTGGTTCTGAAAAAAATCTGATACAGGTGACCAATGAATAACCCTCTTAACATCTTTTCACTTTCCGAAGGCTCGGATACCAATCTTTCCGGGGCAATGGCGCCGGAAAATCCGCTGGAAGAAAAAGACAAAACCGATTTCCCGGCTGTCCCGGAAGATGCGCTTATTCTGCTGCCTGTGCGAAATCTGGTCCTTTTCCCGGGCATGGTTGTCCCTATTCACATCGGGCGTGACAGCTCCATTCTCGCTGCGCAGACCGCGATTCGCAACGACCGTCAATTGGGCATTATCCTGCAAAAGGATCCGGAAGAAGATGTTCCTTCCGGCCAGGAAGAGTTGCATGAGGTAGGCACCGCTTCCAATATCCTGCGGTATGTCACGAGCCCGTCCGAATCCCACCACATCGTTTGCCAGGGCGAGGGGCGCTTCCGCATCAGGAAAATGCTTGACGGCTATCCTTTCCTTGTCGCTGAAGTCGATCGCTTCCCGGAAACGAATGAAAAAGACATCGAAATCGAGGGCCGCATGGTGCAGCTCAAGCAGCGCGCCGTCGAAATCCTCCAGATGACGCCCGATGTTCCGCAGGAGATTGCTGATTCCATGCTCAACATCAGCTCACCGGAACTCCTTTCCGACCTGTTGACCGGCCTTATTGATATCAGCCCGGAGGAAAAACAGCGGGTACTTGAAATGCCGGACCTGAAAGAGCGCATGGATAACGTGCTCAAAATGCTCAATTACCGACTTGAGGTCTTAAGGGTATCCCGCGATATTGACAAGCAGACCCAGGAACGGCTGGGTGACCGCCAGCGTGAAGCGCTTCTGCGAGAGCAGCTCAAAACGATCCAGCACCAGC
>JAAZED010000050.1 GCA_012512465.1 Oxalobacter sp.
GGATGGGCATCAAATTCAAAATACGCGTTTTTAGGCGCCATGCGTGCGGCAGCCCAGATGATTTCCTTCGGCATCCCGATGGGGTTTGTCCTGGTGACGGTCCTGATGGTCTCGGGCAGCACAAATCTTTCAGACATTGTGGCGGCGCAGAACAGGGGCTTTTTCGCCGGGCATGGTTTGGGTATTTTTTCGTGGAACTGGCTGCCGCTTTTACCCCTGTACGTGATTTTCATCATTTCCAGCCTTGCCGAGACAGCACGCCATCCTTTTGATGCGGTTGAAGGGGAATCCGAAATTGTCGGCGGGCATATGGTTGAATATTCCGGCATTGGGTTTGGCCTGTTTTTCATGGCCGAATATGCCAACATGATTCTTTTTTCCGCCATGGCAGCTATCCTCTTTCTTGGCGGATGGCTGCCGCCGGTGGACTGGGCTGTGCTGTCATGGGTGCCGGGGTGGATCTGGCTGGGTGCAAAGACATTCGTTGTGGTTTCCACCTTTATCTGGGTCAGGGGAACGTTCCCGCGCTACCGTTATGACCATACCATGCGGCTGGGCTGGAAAGTGTTTCTTCCCATTACACTGGGTTATCTGGTGCTGGTGGCGTGCTGGATGCACTCGCCTTTCAATATCTGGGTCTGATGAGGGGAAAAAACAGGGCCATGATGAAAGCGATCAGAAAATTTTTCAGCACTTTCCTGCTTGTCGAGCTGGCAAAAGGGCTTGCCGTGACAGCGCGCTACCTGTTTTCGCGCAAGGTGACGGTCCAGTATCCGGAAGAGAAGACGCCGCTTTCCCCGCGCTTTCGCGGCATGCATGCCTTGAGGCGCTATCCGAATGGTGAAGAGCGCTGCATTGCCTGCAAATTATGTGAGTCTGTCTGTCCTGCCCTGGCGATCACGATTGAATCCGATAGTCGTGAAGACGGAACGCGAAGGACAGTGCGTTACGATATCGACCAGAACAAATGCATTTTCTGCGGCCTTTGTGAAGAAGCATGCCCGGTTGATGCGATTGTGCAGACACAGCTGTTTGAATATGTGAGCCACAGCAGAAGCGGGCTGTATTTTACGAAGGAAGAGCTGCTGGCAGTAGGCGACAGGTATGAAGACGATATCGCCAGCGCAAGGGAAGCGGATGCGCCTTATCGATAAAGACACAGGTTTGATCTGAATATGGAATTTCAAACGATATTGTTTTACGGGTTTTCGGCCATACTGGTCCTGGCCGCGCTGCGTGTCATCACGGCGCGCAACCCGGTGCATTCCGCGCTTTATCTGGTGCTCTCGTTTTTTTCGGCCGCTGCCATCTGGATTCTCTTGAAGGCGGAATTTCTCGCACTGGTGCTGATGCTGGTTTATGTCGGGGCGGTCATGGTGCTTTTCCTCTTTGTCGTGATGCTGCTGGATGTCAATCTGGCCACGCTCAGGGAAGGATTCCGGCGAAATCTGGCCGTTGCCATCCCGGTCGGTATCCTTATCGTTTTCGAAATAACGATGGTACTGATGAAAGGTTTCTGGGTGGAAGAACCAACGGTACCCAAAGCCTCGGAGACGATCGGACTGACCCGCGAACTGGGGCGGGTGCTTTATACCGAGTACCTGTACGCTTTTGAAATCGCGGCTGCGATTCTGGTGGTTGCCATGGTGGCAGCGGTTGCCCTGACATTGCGCCGCCGCAGTGATGTGAAATACACATCGGCAGCAGAAGCGGTCAAGGTCACGAAAAGCGACCGGCTGCGTCTGGTTGAGATGGAGGCGGATACCGATTATGGACGCCAGACGGAAAATAATCCGCCGGATGAGGGAGGAAAAGCATGACGCTGTCTCTTGTCCACTACCTGATCCTGGGCGGCATCCTCTTTGCCATTTCAATCGTCGGTATTTTCGTCAATCGCCGAAATCTGCTTATCCTGCTGATGTCGGTTGAATTGATGCTTTTGGCGGTGAATATGAATTTCGTTGCCTTTTCCCATTATCTGGGGGATGCTGCCGGCCAGATTTTTGTCTTTTTCATCCTGACCGTGGCGGCGGCAGAAACGGCAATCGGCCTGGCGATTCTGGTTGTGCTTTTCCGCAACCTGAATTCCATCAATGTCGACGATCTCGACAGCCTGAAAGGATAGGTGGCATGAGATGAATGACATTAATCTAGCGTTGGCATATCCTGAAATTATCCTGCTGGTTTGCGCATTGGGCATTCTTGTCGTGGATATGTATCTCCCGCAAAAGAGGCGGGCCGTGACCTGGGGGCTTTCCCTTGCTGCGGTTGTTCTTTGTGCGCTCCCCTGTTTTCATCTGCTGCCGGTATCGGAAGTGACATATACCTTTAGCGGCATGTTTGTTTCTGATCCGCTTTCCCGCATGCTCAAGCTGTGTACCTGCCTGGCCATGTTTGTCACACTGGTTTATTCGCGCCGCTATATTGATGAAAGGGGCATGACCGGCGGATTCATCGGCGGCGAGTTTTACGTCCTGGCCCTTTTTTCCCTGCTCGGCCAGATGATTGTCATTTCCGGCACCAATTTCCTGGTCCTCTATCTTGGCATCGAGCTGATGTCACTGCCGCTTTATGCGCTCACCGCCATGCGCCGCAACGATGTACGGGTCTCAGAAGCAGCTATCAAGTATTTTATTCTTGGCATGCTTGGCTCCGGTTTTCTCCTGTACGGGATTTCCATGCTGTATGGTGCAACAGGATCCCTGGATTTTGCCGACATACTGAAGGCCTGTGTATCCGGCGAGATCAATGAGACCGTTCTGGTTTTTGGCGTGGTTTTTGTTGTTGCCGGCATGGCATTCAAGCTGGGGGTGGCCCCCTTTCATATGTGGGTGCCCGATGTGTATGAAGGGGCACCGTCATCGGTGACCCTGCTCATTGGCGGTTTGCCCAAGCTGACCGCTTTTGCCCTCTTTTTCCGGGTGCTTGTCGAAGGGATGTGGCCGCTGGTCATCAGTTGGCAGCAGATGCTGATCGTGATGGCTGTCTTGTCCATGGCGATAGGCAATATCATCGCCCTGCGGCAGACCAATCTCAAGCGGATGCTGGCTTATTCGGGTATTGCGCATGGCGGTTTCACCCTGCTGGGCATGCTTTCCGGCGTGTTTGATGGCGCTGTCCTACAGCACACGATTGATGGCTGGAGTGCCGCCTTGTTTTATACCCTGGCTTATGTCCTGGTTTTTTCGGGAGCTTTCGGCGTCATGCTGGCCATGGCGCGGGCCGGTTTTGAGGCTGAGTTGCTTGATGATATGCGCGGGCTGAATAAGAGAAGCCCCTGGCTTGCTTTCATGATGCTGCTTTTCATGCTGTCCATGACAGGATTGCCTCCCCTGATCGGGTTTTATGCCAAGCTGTCTGTTCTTGAGGCGGTGGTGGGTGCCGGCCGAATCTGGCTGGCGGTGATCGCCATTGTGCTGTCCGTCATCGGTGCTTTTTATTATCTGAACGTGGTTCGGCTGATGTATTTTGACGCGCCGTCTGATTCAGAAAAAATTGTCATGTCGGGCGAAGTCCGGGTGATGCTGGTGTTAAACGGCCTGGCGGTCCTGCTGCTGGGTGTTTTTCCCGGCGGCCTGATGAGCTGGTGTGAATCGGTTATTTACCGGGCCCTGTCGCACTCGCTGAGTGAAGGTGTTATTATCACCGTGTTATCTTACCCTTGATTTTTCCCATGTCCGGCAATACATTTGGCAGGCTGTTTACCGTTACCACTTTCGGCGAATCGCACGGAAAAGTGATCGGCTGCATCATCGATGGTTGCCCGCCGGGCATGTACTTGTCCGAGGCTGATATCCAGCCCGAGCTGGATCGCCGGAGGCCGGGCACGTCACGTCATGTCACGCAGCGTAATGAATCTGATACGGTGAAGATTCTTTCCGGCATTTACGAGGGAAAAACAACCGGCGCACCCATAGCGCTCCTTATTGAAAACGAGGATCAGCGCAGCAGTGATTATGGCAACCTGGGCGAGATTTTCCGTCCGGGACATGCCGACTACACTTACTGGCAGAAATACGGTATCCGTGACCCTCGGGGTGGCGGACGCTCGTCTGCACGGCTGACCGCCATGGCGGTGGCTGCGGGTGCGGTTGCCGGAAAATGGCTCCATGAACAATACGGCACGACAGTGAGGGCCTGCCTGAGCCAGCTGGGCGATATCGCGATTCCTTTCCGTTCCTGGGAACTGGCAGGAGACAATCCGTTTTTTGCGCCTACTGATGATGTCTCGTTGCTTGCAGAAATGGAAACAGCAATGGATGCGCTTCGGCGGGAAGGTGACTCAATAGGCGCCCGTGTGGATATGGTGGCACAGCAGGTGCCTGTCGGGCTGGGCGACCCGCTTTACAGCAAGCTCGATGCCATGATCGCCTTTGCCATGATGGGGATTAATGCGGTCAAGGGCGTGGAGATTGGTGCCGGTTTTGACGCGATTGCACAGCGAGGCTCTGAGCATGGCGATGAGCTGACCCCGGACGGGTTTACGGCCAATCGGGCAGGCGGTGTCCTGGGCGGGATTTCAACCGGGCAGGATATCACCGTATCCCTGGCGGTCAAGCCCACCCCTTCCATCCGTCTCCCCCGCCAGTCAATTGATATTCACGGCAATCCTGTCACAATCGAAACCCACGGCAGGCACGATCCCTGTGTCGGTATCCGGGCGGTGCCGGTTGCCGAAGCCATGCTGAAGCTGGTCTTGATGGATGCGGCGTTGCTCAACCGGGCACAGTGCGGTGATGTGCAGGTCGCCACGCCAAAAATAGCCGGACCGGATATTTCTGTCCGCTAAAAGCCGTGCGCTCAAACGGATATCTCTTTTGTGAAATCCAGTTCCTGGCCTGAACAGGCGTTCAGCTTCGGTTTCTTTTTCTTCTGTTATTACAGCTTTGTCGGCGTGTTTCCGCCGTACGTAAGCCTTTTTCTTGCTTATCGTGGTATTGGTGCCGTTGAGATCGGTGTGCTGATGTCCATCATGCAGGGCATGCGGATCATTGGGCCCAATCTCTGGGGGTGGGCAGCGGATGTTACCCGGAAGCGCTCACGGGTACTGCAGGTCACGGCCATTTCCGCCTTTCTGGCTTTTTTTGGCCTCTTTTTCGGTGCCACTTTTTTCCAGTTTGCACTGATCATGGTTGCCATCAATCTTTTCACCAGTGCACAAGGCCCCCTGTCTGACGCCATCATGCTCTCCGAAATGCGGGGAAACCTCACCCGGTACGGACAGTTGCGCCTGTGGGGATCGGTAGGCTATATCGTGATGACATCGGCTGTCGGGTTTTTCCTGGATCGCTACGGGATTGAATGGATGCCCTGGATCGGCGCCATGATTTTAGCC
>JAAZED010000051.1 GCA_012512465.1 Oxalobacter sp.
ATCAGCCCTGGAAATCGGTGTACTGGAAATGACCGGTATCGGTTACCGGCAGATGGATCGTGTCATTGAAAAACTCAAGGAAGTGACCTCAGATGATGTCCAGTCTGTCGCTTCCCGGTATTTTGGTGATGATACGCTCACCGTGGGAACCCTGGTTCCTTTGCCACTGGACCATAATAAAAAGCCGCCTCAGATGCCTCTCAGACATTGATGCCAACTAACAGACAGGGATTGGTTCAGCTTATGAAACTGTTTTCTTACCACGATATATTCACTTCATGGTTTACCCGCCTGCTGGGGCTGACGATGCTTTTGCTGGTGCAGATACCGCTTCATGCGGCAATCACCATTGAATCCTGGCAGACAAAAAACGGCGCAAAGGTGTTTTTCGTTGAGACGCATGCCATTCCGGTTCTGGATATCAGCGTGGATTTTGATGCCGGCTCACGAAGGGATCCCGATGGAAAGGCAGGCCTTGCTGCGCTGACCAATCTGATGCTGGCGCGGGGTATCGTGGCTTCAGCAGCGCCGTTCAAAGAACCGGCGCTGACGGAAGCACGGATTTCAGACACGTTTGCCGATACCGGTGCCGAGCGTTCCGGCAGTGCCGGCATGGACAGATCAAGTGTCATCCTGAGGACATTGTCTTCAGAAAAAGAGTCAGACCAGGCGATCCGTGTACTGGCACGGCTCCTTGCTCAACCGGCTTTTCCTGCCGATATGCTGCAGCGGGACAGGACACGGGCTGTTTCCGCCATTCGTGAGGCACTGACACAGCCGGACGCCATTGCTTCCCGTGCCTTCATGAAAGCGCTGTATGGCTCACATCCCTATGCTTTCAGCCCGACGCCCGAGTCGCTTTCCACCATTACCCGCAAGGATTTGCAGGAATTTCACCGGCGGTATTATGTGGCCGAGACAGCAACGATTACTATCGTGGGAGATGCTTCCCGTTCCCGTGCCGAAGCCATCGCAGAAGAGCTCAGTGTACGGCTGAACCGCCAGCCTGCGGGACAAAAAACCGCCCCGTTGCCGGATGTGGCGGTGAAAGCGGGGGGCGAACAATTTATTGAACACCCGGCAACCCAGTCGCATATCCTGGTTGGCATGCCAGCCTTAACGCGCGGTGATCCGGATTTCTTTGCACTGACAGTCGGCAATTACATCCTGGGCGGAGGGGGTTTTGTTTCCCGTCTGATGAAGGAGGTCCGGGAAAAAAGAGGACTTTCCTACAGTGTCTTCAGCCAGTTTGAGTCGCGCATGCAAAAGGGGCCGTTTATGATCAGCCTGCAGACAAAAAAAGAACAGACAAAAGGAGCGATCCGGGTGGTCAGGGAGACATTTGATACCTTCATGCAGAACGGGCCGACCGAAGAGGAACTGAAAGCGGCAAAAGACAATCTGGTTGAGGGTTTTCCGCTTCGCATGGACAACAATGTGAAGATACTCGCTCTGGTCTCGATGATCGGATACTATGGTTTGCCGCTGGATTATCTGAACAACTGGACGGATCGCATCAATGCTGTCACGGTGGCTGATGTACGCGAAGCCTTTGCCCGCAAACTCTCTGCCGATCGTCTGTCAACAGTGATTGTTGGCGAATCGAAATAATCCGTGCTTCATCAGCCCAACAGAAAAGAGTGACATGCGACGTCGACAATCATCTGCCAGCCAGAAAAACAAACTCAGCTACCAGGTCAGGATCATTGGTGGACAGTGGAAGCGTTCGCTTTTACCCGTCAGTGTGGCACCCGACCTGCGACCGACGCCCAGCCGTGTCAGGGAAACGCTGTTTAACTGGTTGTATACGCTTTTTGGCGGCCGCTGGGAAGCCATGGATTGTCTTGATCTCTTTGCCGGTACCGGCGCTTTCGGTTTTGAGGCGGCAAGCCGCGGCACAAGACAGGTAACGATGGTGGAGTCACACCGTGCGGCTTTTGCACAGTTGCAGGCGACCAGTGACAAACTGAATGCCGGGGCTCTGGTTACGCTTGTGCAGGGTGATGCCCTCCAGGTAGCGCAGCGTCTTGTTGCACAAAAAAAACAGTTTGATGTTGTTTTTCTTGATCCTCCTTTTCAGGCCAATATCCTGCCTGAAATCCTGCCGTTGTGTGCGGATTTGCTCAAGGAAGAGGGGGTTGTGTATGTTGAATCATCCACCTTTCTGAGCGAAGAAACTGTTGAAAACTTGAGCAAAAATGGCAGGCAATGGCATATAATTCGACAGGACAGGGCAGGACATGTCTGTTATCACCTATTGCAATTGCTGTATGAAGACCATCTTCAGGCATAATATGAGCCTGCTGTTTTTATTGAAGGAATGAAAAAAAATGACCATTGCCGTTTATCCGGGTACATTTGATCCACTTACGCGTGGTCATGAGGACATTGTCCGGCGGTCATCCGGATTATTCAAAAAACTGATTGTCGGCGTGGCAGACAGCAGGACCAAAAAACCTTTCTTTACAATGGAAGAACGACTTGAGATTGCCAATGAAGTGCTGGGTCATTATCAGAATGTCAAAGTGGTTGCCTTTACCGGCCTTCTGAAAGATCTGGTCAGGGAGCACGATGCGCGCGTCATTATCCGCGGATTGCGGGCTGTTTCTGATTTTGAGTATGAATTCCAGATGGCAGGCATGAACCGATATCTCATGCCGGAAGCCGAGACACTCTTTATGACGCCTTCGGATCAGTACCAGTTTATTTCCGGCACGATTGTCCGTGAAATCGCAGTCTTGGGCGGGGATGTCTCCAAATTTGTCTTCCCTTCTGTTGAAAACTGGCTGAAAAACAAAATCCGTCTGATGACGGATTGATCAGCGCTCCAGTTTCCCCTTTTGTCCATCAGGCAGGAGGGATATTCCCATTTATCCGGAGCAGACATGGCGCTTTTTATTACCCGGGACTGCATTAACTGTGATGTCTGTGTGCCGGAATGCCCTAATGAAGCGATTGTTCTTGGGCCGGAAATTTATGAAATCAACCCGTCACGCTGTACCGAATGTGTCGGCCATTATGATGAGCCGCAATGTGCCATTGTTTGTCCCGTCAACTGTATTGTCAGAACGCCGGAACTGGCTGAAACACACGACATGCTGCGTGTGAAATTTGAATCCCTCCAGCGGCGGGGCTAAGCTCAGCCCTCATTCATTTCTGAGTTGCCGGGAAAAGGATGAGCCTGGTTTGCCCAGACAACCCGGTTTCTTCCGCTCTCTTTTGCTTCATATAATGCCAGATCAGCCTGTGACAGAATAAAATAAGCCAGATCGGACAGGCTCTGGCCGGGTTCAATGCCGGTTACAGTAAAACCGCCAATGGAAATCGTGACATCACAAAATTCCTTGTCAGGCAGACTGAATGCTTTGCCGGCTGCTGCCAGGCGAATGCGTTCCGCGATGGTTTTTGCATCGTGTGATTCCGTATTGGGCAGCACCAGGACAAATTCTTCACCGCCGAATCGGGCAGGAATATCATAGCTGCGCAACTCATTTTTGATCCGGATTGCCAGTTCTTTCAGCACTTCATCACCAGCCGGGTGTCCCAGGCGGTCATTGATCAGTTTGAATTTGTCGATATCAATAAAAAGGCATGACAGGGCGCTGTCGTGCCTGCGTGCCAATGAGAGTTCCTTGAGTAACTGTTCTTCCAGATGACGGCGATTGCCAATGGCTGTAAGCGGATCAGTCAGGCTGATCTGCTTGAGTTTTTCCTGCGTAATGACGTTGTCCAGGCAGATTGCCATGATGGAACCCTGAAGCTGGAGGAAATCCGTTGCCATGCCGGAAATGAAGCGATTGATATCCATACTGCCAAGACAGACAAAACCGGTCAGGCGATGATGGCGTCTGAATGGGATGACAGCAACACTTCTTGGCGGTCTGGAAACCGCAGTGAAAAGCCCGCGATGTTGCTGGGGACAGTATGATCCTAAAAGCGGTTTATGCAGGCTGCTTAAAGAAGGGTGAAAGGATTCCATATTCTGCGCCAGCATAAGGAGGGGATGTTTGCTGGTGTCAATCCCAAGGAAAGAAACCAGTTCGCCGAGCTCATCCTTGGGGTCAAGGAGGATCGTGGAAATCACATCAAGCTGGGCAGTGTTTTTCATCGTCACAAAAATATGCCGAATTAGGTCGGTCAATGTATCCGCCGCGATAAGCTTCAGGCTCATTTCATGGTTACGGCTCAGTATCTGCTGATTTTCGTGGCCAAAACGAAGCAGACGATCCATCTGGTCACGAAGTTGTGTATTTTCTTCAATCAGGTCCATGGATGACAGATGCGTCAAGGAATAGGGAAGGTTTTGGATATTCATCATCGGCCTCGTGATTCGTTAGATGCTTGTTTTTGTTGCTATCAAACGGGGTTTTTTCCATGTTCTCTGCGTCACATCTGGTTGAGCGGGTGCTGATTGCTGTCTTGACGCCCTAAAGCCTGTTCAAAATCGGCTTAAATTCAGTTTTTTAATATTTAATGGTTCGCTTTCAAGGGTGTTATTAATTTATTAATCTTTTATGGTCTGCTCGGGGCAAAAAATATAAGGGTTAAACCCTATCAGACATTAAATAAAAAGTTCAGTACATCTCCATCCTGTACCACATATTCTTTTCCTTCGGCGCGAACACGACCGGCTTCCTTGGCGCCCTGTTCTCCCTTATGGGTGACAAAATCGTCGTACGAAATGGTTTGTGCGCGAATAAATCCTCGCTGAAAATCAGTATGGATAACGCCGGCAGCCATAGGTGCTGTATCCCCTTTTCTGATCGTCCATGCGCGAACTTCCTTGACGCCTGCCGTGAAATAAGTCTGCAGGCCCAAAAGGCTGTATGCAGCGCGAATCAATCGGCTTAACCCGGGTTCATCCATACCCATGTCAGCCAGGAAGACCAGGCGGTCCTCGTCATCCAACTCGGCAATTTCCGCTTCAATAGCGGCGCAAATAGCCACAATAGGGGCATTTTTGGATTGCGCATATTCTGACAGTTTGTCCAAAAGCGGATTGTTTTCAAATCCATCTTCGGAGACATTTGCCACATACATGGTGGGTTTGGCCGTAATCAGGTGCAGTGGCCTTAACAGTGCCTGGTCTTCCGCTTGCAGTTGCATGGTGCGAACCGGTTCGGCTTTGTTCAGATGTTCGGCAACGCGATCTAAAAGCTGCGTCAGCTTCAATGCTTCCTTGTCGCCGGTTTTGGCTTTTTTACCCTCGCGCAGGGAAGCGCGCTCAACGGTGCCCAGGTCGGCCAGGGCAAGTTCTGTCTGGATGACTTCAATATCGCTTAACGGATCAACCTTTCCGGCGACATGAACCACATTGTCATTCTCGAAGCAGCGGACTACCTGTACGATGGCATCCGTTTCCCGTATATGGGCAAGAAACTGGTTGCCGAGGCCTTCACCTTTGGATGCACCAGCGACCAGACCTGCAATGTCGACAAATTCCACAACAGCCGGCAATACTCTTTCCGGCTTGACGATTTCAGAGAGCGGGGCAAGGCGCGGATCGGGCACTTCAACAATGCCGACATTGGGTTCAATCGTGCAGAAGGGATAGTTTTCAGCAGGGATGGCAGCCTTGGTCAACGCATTGAAAAGGGTTGATTTGCCAACATTGGGCAGGCCGACGATACCGCATTTGAGACTCATAATAAATTACCTGACTGTGATTTTACCAAACCCGGGAATATTAACCGTCCCTTTGATGTGATGCAAATAAATGATGCAAATGAAATTTTATTCAGGAAAAATTTATGAAATGCAATGTTGCGTAGGATTAATATTCTCTTCGGGCAACTTTATCAAATTGTGGTTGGGTGTCAATCTTTTAAGGTGGAAAGAAGAGGAATAGGCATAAATTGCATAAAAAAAGAGCGAGAGTGTTGCATTATTGGCAATAACTGAATGTTTTTCCTCCGGATTTCGCTTTGGAGGAATATATCAATTATCAAAGCTAATATATCAGCAAACCTCTTTTTTGAGATCGTTTTTTGATACATATTCGATGCATATGAAAATAATTTTCAAGGGTGCTTGACAAGGTGCAAAATAACATTCATAATCTCGCTTCTGTGCTTAAGAAATGTTGTTGAGTCTGATTAAAAGTTGAAAAACAGCTTGACAGTATAAATAAGTAAGTAGATAATCTCGTTTCTGTGCTGCAGGCTGACACAACGCTTGGTGGTGGTGCAGGGGGTTTGAGAGGTTGTAAGGCATTGATCTTTAAAAAGATAAGCAGATGATAAGTGTGGGCGTTTGTCTGATTTTGTCGGTACTTTTTCGGAAGTGCTGAAAAACAAAAGCAGTAAACGTTCACCAGAAGAAAGCAGTAAGGTTTAATA
>JAAZED010000052.1 GCA_012512465.1 Oxalobacter sp.
GCCACCGATAACGACAACATCAAAAGGCGCCTTGGCTGAAATTTTCTGTACTTCGCGTTCCGTACTGGCGGTATCGATAAGCGCCAGGATTTCTTTCACTGTCATGCGGCCGGTCGAGAGTTGGCGACCATTTAAGAAAACCGTGGGAACCCCCATGATATGGCGCTCGGCCGCCTCGTCCGGGAAAAGCGCGCCATCAATCATGACGTGAGAGATGTTGGGGTTTAAAACCGCCATCAGGTTTAAGGCCTGAACGACTTCAGGACAGTTCTGGCAGGTCAGCGAGACAAAAGTTTCAAAATGAAACTCTCCTTCCAGATTTTTGATCTGTTCAATCACTTCCGGATCGGCCTTGGGCGGGTGCCCGCCCGTTTGCAGCAGGGCGAGGACAAAGGAGGTGAATTCGTGCCCCATCGGGATACTGGCAAAGGAAATACCCGTATTTTCTCCAGGACGGGTCATGGTAAAAGCCGGTTTTCGCCCCGGATCATCCTTCTTTTCAATCACCCGGACATGAGGAGACAGGTCTCTGATCTCATGCAGCAATTGAAGCATTTCCCGCGATTTGGCACTGTCGTCGGTTGAAATGGTGATTTCAATAGGCTGGGCCAGTTTTTCCAGGTAGGTTTTTAACTGATCTTTTAAATGTTTGTCTAACATGGGGAATCCGTTTTGCGATAGGGGCATGGGCAGGGTTGTCTTTTTTCAAGTTTACCGGATTTGGGCGGATTATTCCGTTTCCGGCTGCAGTTTTGCCGAAAACGGAATGGTTTGCACATGTCAGATTTTGCCCACCAGATCAAGGGATGGCGCCAGTGTCTCATCACCGGGTTTCCAGGAGGCCGGGCAGACTTCACCTTTGTGATTGGCCACATACTGCGCTGCCTGGATTTTACGGATCAGCTCGGTTGCAGAACGGCCTACGCTGCCATCCTGTACTTCCATGATCTTGATGATGCCTTCGGGGTTGACAACGAAGGTCCCGCGCAACGCCAGGCCATCCGCTTCCACCATCACATCAAAGTTGCGGGTGATGGTGCCGGTTGGATCGCCTACCATCGGATACTGGATTTTCTTGATGGTATCTGATGTATCGTGCCAGGCTTTGTGGGTGAAATGGGTGTCAGTGGATACGGAATAGATTTCGACCCCCATTTTCTGGAATTGTTCATAATGATCTGCCAGGTCGCCCAGTTCTGTCGGGCAGACAAAGGTAAAGTCAGCCGGATAGAAGAAAACCACTGACCATTTTCCTTTCAGGTCGGCATCCGTTACCCGGATAAATTTACCATTGTGGTATGCCTGTGCCTTGAAAGGCTTGATTTCAGAATTAATGAGAGATGACATGGATAAGCTCCTTATTATTGTAGGTGACAGGTTAATGTGTCCGACCAATGGAAATGATTCGCATTTATGATGTATTTGACATCACATTAAAACATGACTTGAAAAATCCTGCAGAGCACGCCTCATTTTTCAGGTTTGCTGCGGTTTTGCGGGACGACAATTTAATGAGAACTGGGCCTAGCCTACCCTACCCAAAAATTACAGGATGCCTGTTGATCTGAATGAAAAGCGGCCGCGTCAGAACCAGAATTTGGGGTAATGACGGTCTGTGTTTGCGGAGAGATTGTTGACAATCAGGGCGATGAAAAGCATGATCAGAACGCCAGTCAGGACAGGTGTCAGAATATACTTGAAACCCAGGTTGAAAATGGAGTCTCCTCCTGTCACTGCAATCAGGGCGGTAGCCCCGCCCGGAGGGTGGGTGGTATGTGTCAGCAACATGGCTGCGATGGCAATGGAAACCGACAGGGCGCCAGCCAGTGCAATCTGGTCTGGGAGCATGAGATGAACAAGCACGCCGGTCAGCGCGGAAATGACGTGTCCGCCAACCAGGTTGCGCGGCTGGGAAAAATCTGACATCGGTGCGCCATAAATCAGAACGGCGGATGCCCCGAAAGATCCGACCAGAAAAAGATTGGCATTTTCCTGTATGCCCAGATAGCGGTTGATCTGCCATACGGCGAAAATACCGAGAAAACCGCCCAGCCATGACCAGAATATTTCTGCAAGCGGTTTTCTGACATGCGTGCGCCGGCTGCCGCGCATTTTTTGAAAAAAGCGTTTCATGGCATGAGCTGCAGTTTTTCGCGGATAGTCATGAGCATTTCCTGGTGTTCCCTGTCCGGCTGGGGCCAGGACAGTTTCAGCTTCTTCATGGTTTTCAGAATAATATCGGAGACGATGATGCAGGCATTTTCCTTGTCATCAGCCGGAATAATATACCAGGGAGCCTCTTTGGAGGCGGTTTCGGCAATCGCATTTTCATATGCCTTCATATAATTGTCCCAGTACTGTCTTTCATGCAGGTCATTCATACTGAATTTCCAGTTTTTGTCCGGCGTATCGATCCGCTCGAGCAGACGCTTTTTCTGTTCGTTTTCTGAAATATGAAGGAAAAATTTGAGAATACGGGTACCGTTACGGTGCAGATGGGCCTCCATGTCACGAATAGAGCGGTAACGCCCTTTCCACAAGGCATGTCCCTTGTCCCAGGGAGAAGGAAGGTTCTGGTCTTTCAGGATCTCCGGGTGAACGCGGGCGATCAGGACATCTTCATAGTAAGACCGGTTGAATATGCCGATCTGGCCCCGTTCGGGAAGCTGCCGGTTGATACGCCAGAGAAAATCGTGGCGATTTTCCTCGTCACTGGGACCTTTGAAACTGGCAACCCTGCAGCCCTGGGGATTAACACCGGACATCACGTGCCGGATCATGCCATCCTTGCCGCCCGCATCCATGGCCTGAAATAAAATGAGGATGGCATACCGGCCTGACGCATACAGCAGGCTTTGCTGGTGGCTGAGTTCCGCTGTATCGCTTTCCAGGATGGATTGATAATCCGCTTTGGTTTCATAGAAGGGGGAAACAAGCGTGGGATATTTTTCCAGATTGATATGCGTTTTTTTTCGCACCCGAAAATCCCTGTGATTGATTTTCATCTTCCCCCCTGGTTACAGTTACATATTGATCTCACCATCGAAAACCCTGACAGCGGGGCCGGTCATCATGACGGGGTTGCCTTCTCCTTCCCAGGCAATCAGCAGTTCACCGCCTGCCATCATGACATTGACAGGGGAATCCAGAAGTCCACGGCAGATGCCGGACACCACAGCGGCACAGGCGCCCGTGCCGCATGCCAGGGTTTCTCCTGCTCCCCGCTCGTAGACCCGCAATTTGATCCGGTTGCGGTCCACAATTTCCATAAACCCGGCATTGACCCGGTTGGGGAAGCGCCGATGGGATTCAATAACCGGGCCTTCCTGTGCTACGGGCGCTTTTTCACTACTGTCCACAAGCAGGACCGCATGCGGGTTGCCCATGGACAGTACCGAAAGCATCAGGTTTTTCCCTTTTTGCCCATCATTTTCGAGATAAAGCGGCCAGAGCGTGGCATGCGCTTCTGTCTGGCCTCTCAGGCCGTTGGTGTCAAAAGGCACGTTTTCCGGCTCAAATACCGGCGGCCCCATATTAACCGTGACATTACCGTCTTTTTCCAGTTGCAGTTCAATAATACCGGCCATCGTTTCTACTTTTATCCGATGTTTGTCTGTCATGCCCTGATCTGTGACAAACCGGACAAAAGCACGCGCGCCGTTACCGCATTGTTCGACTTCACCGCCATCGGCGTTGAAGATACGGTAGCGGAAATCCGCGCTTTTTTTTGTGGTTTTTTCGACAAGCAGTATCTGGTCTGCCCCAATGCCAAAGCGGCGATCAGCAAGAAAACGCCATTGCTCCGGCGTGAAGCGGATTTTCTGGTCGATGCCATTAATGACAACAAAGTCATTGCCGGCGCCATGCATTTTGGTAAACCGCAGCTTCATGTTTCTTCACTGTTATTGCGATAGACATCCGGCATGCCGGGCGGTCGTGTCTTGAAACGGCGGTGTGTCCACAAATATTCCGCCGGGTGTTCCAGTATACGCTGTTCAATAAATTCATTGACGCGGCGGGTGGCGTCAACCATGTCATCTCCCGGAAAGTCCGGCAGGGGCGGCCAGAATTCCACGCGCCATCCCTGATAATTGGGGCGGAAAGACGCAATGGCAGGAATCACCTTGGCACCGGTTGTGGCGGCGATACGCGCGGGTGCCGTCAGCGTCGCGGCGGTTTGACCGAAAAAAGGAACAAATGCGGCATCCTGCATGCCAAAATCCAGGTCCGGCAACATATAAAAAGGAATATTCTGCCGCAGCGAGCGGATAATGGGTTTGACGCCCTGTTTGCGGGTAAAGAGCAGGACATCCTTGTTAAATCGCATACGGCCTTCTCTTAACAGCTTGTCAAAGATCTTGTTTTTCTGCGGCATATAAATCGAGCTGCCGATGGTATTGAAGGTGACGACAACACCAGGCACTTCAAGGCAGACAAAATGCGGGCAGAGAAAAACGACTGGCCCTTTCCGGACTTCTTCTATCGGGAAAGCCGGAACAAGTTCAATCAGCCGTTCAATTCTTTTCCGTGAGGACCACCAGAGAATGCCGCGCTCCACAACACTGCGGCCATAACACTGGAAGTGTTCCTTTGCCAGCCGGATGCGTGCTTTTTCATCCATGTCCGGAAAGCACAGGCGCAGGTTAGTCAGGGTGATTTCGCGACGGTTTCGCAGCAGACAGTAAGTTGCCATGCCCAGCGCTTTTCCGATCCGGCCCAGGATGGGAAGCGGCAGCCAGTGAATCAGCCAGAGAAAAAAGACGACCAGCCTCATGCGCTCATTCCTGACAGGCAAAGTGACAGAGCGCCTACAGGGGCTGAGAGGGGAGAAAAACAGAATAAGCGCGGCATCAGCATATAAAAGAAACAAATTAACGGCCAGACAAGATTCTAGCAGTTTTACCGATTCGCATCGGATCAATAAAAGACGAGCCATGTCATTGCTTTTTTATGAAAATTTCCCCCGGGAAATATTTTTTTGCAAAACACTGCACGAAGCCCGATTCAGGCGTAAAATACTCAACTGGAATTTCCGCCGAGTTAATAGACAACTTGCGAGGCGGTATAAAAATATCGCTAAAGCGTCGCAGACTTTTTGGCTGCGACATGTTGAATTGACCAATCATGGAGTCTGTCAGTATGTCAAATGACTATCTTTTTACTTCTGAATCCGTTTCAGAAGGCCATCCGGACAAAGTCGCCGACCAGATATCGGACGATATTCTAGATGCCATCCTTGCCCAGGACCCGAATGCCCGTGTGGCAGCCGAAACACTTTGCAATACGGGGCTTGTTATCCTTGCGGGTGAAATCACCACCGATGCCAATGTTGACTATATCAATGTTGCCCGGGAAACCATCAAGCGTATCGGTTACGATAATAATGATTATGGTATTGATCACCGGGGCTGCGCTGTTTTGGTGGCATATGACCGGCAATCGCCGGATATTGCACAGGGTGTGAATGAAGGAAGCGGTATCGATCTGGACCAGGGGGCGGGTGATCAGGGCCTGATGTTTGGCTATGCCTGTAACGAAACGCCCGAGCTCATGCCGGCAGCCATTCATTATGCGCATCGTCTTGTTGAGCGTCAGTCCCAGCTGAGAAAAGATGGCCGTTTGCCCTGGTTGCGACCTGACGCCAAATCCCAGGTAACGTTGCGTTATCTGAATGGCAAGCCTGTCAGTGCGGAAACCATTGTGCTTTCCACCCAGCATGCACCTGAGATGGAACATAAACAGATTGAAGAAGCGGTAATCGAGGAAATCATCAAGAAAGTGTTGCCCGCTGAATGGCTGAAAGATACCCGTTACCTGGTTAACCCGACAGGCCGTTTTGTGATTGGCGGCCCGATGGGGGATTGCGGCCTGACCGGACGTAAAATTATCGTGGATACCTACGGTGGTTCCTGCCCGCATGGTGGTGGCGCCTTCTCCGGAAAAGACCCGACCAAGGTTGACCGGTCGGCAGCGTATGCAGCCCGTTATGTGGCCAAAAATATCGTGGCCGCTGGATTGGCCAGCGAGTGCCAGATCCAGCTGAGTTATGCGATTGGTGTGGCCAAACCGATCAATATCACGATTTATACGGAAGGCACAGGCGTGATTCCGGATGAGAAGATTGCCGCGCTGGTGCACGATCATTTTGATCTGCGTCCCAAAGGCATTGTTCAGATGCTGGATCTCTTGAAGCCGCGTTACAGCAAAACCGCTGCCTATGGTCATTTCGGCCGTGAAGAGCCGGAATTTACCTGGGAGCGCACGGACAAGGCTGCTACATTGCGTGCCGCAGCCGGCCTGAAATAAACATTACCCGGAGAGGCACAAAAAAAGACCGGCATCACCCCGGTCTTTTTTGTGGATGAAGGCCTTTTACCTGATCAGTGCGGAGACATCCCAGGGGGTATCCACTACCAGATCAGCATTCCATGAGATGGTATCGGTGCCATATCCCCAGTTGACGGCAATGGTCACTGAGCCTGCCGCATAGCCGGACTGGACGTCACGAAGATCATCACCGATAAACCAGCACTCCTGTGGTTTGACGCCAGCCTGCCTTGCCGCTTCCAGTACCGGTTCAGGATGCGGTTTGGCATGTGCTGTGGTATCGCCGGAAATGATACAGGCGGCATCGTGAAGGCCGATCTCCTTGAGCAGGGGAACCGTAAGTTGATGTCTTTTATTCGTGACAACGCCCCAGTGAATATGTTTTGCCCGCAGCAGATCCAGGAGTTCCGGGATACCATCAAAAAGGGTACTTTTGACCGCAATGGCACTGGTGTAGTAGGCAATGAAGGCGTTGGCCAGTGCGGGGTAATCCGCATGGGTTTTTTCAATACCAAAGGCTGTCCGGATGAGTCCTGGCGCACCGGCGGAGGCAACCCGGCGTAACTGATCATAAGGGGTGGGTGGCAGGCCGCAATCAGCCTTGACCCGGTTGATGGCCGCTGCCAGATCCGGGGCTGAATCAATCAGCGTGCCATCCAGATCAAATAATACGGCCTTGGGCAGGGTAAGTTCGTGGTGTGCTTTCATGGTTTCTGTCATTGGATTTTTACAAGAGGCGCTGACACGCTATCATATAGTTAATGCTCACATCCCGGGAGAGGTAAAAATGGCTTGCCGTCAAGTTGCTGCTGATCCCGGTTATTGCGGTTACCTCCATACCGGTATTTCGCACATGCCGGGACAGTTCTGCCGGGGTAAGGAAACGCGCATGCTGGTGAGTGCCTTTGAGCAGAAGCCCCAGGATATATTCGGCGCCTGCAATTGCATAGATAAATGATTTCAGATTGCGGTTGAGGGTGGCGAAATAAACCATGCCTTCGGGTTTAACAAGACGGGCAGCGGCTGAAATGATCGAGACCGGATCAGGCACATGCTCCAGCATTTCCAGGCAGGTGACGATGTCATATTTGCCGGGTTCTTCCCCGGCAAGTGTTTCTGCTGACATCAAACGGTAATCAATGGAAAGGCCGGACTGTGCCCGGTGTGCCTCTGCGGCACGGATAGCTTCACTGGCCATATCAATACCGGTGACAATGGCGCCGCACCTTGCCATGGCTTCACTCAATATACCGCCCCCGCAGCCGATATCCAGCACCTGTTTTTCCCGTAAGGGTGAAAGGCTTTCAATCCATTGAAGACGAAGAGGGTTTAACGCGTGCAGGAAGCGGAAGGCACCATTGGTATCCCACCATTTTCCGGCAAGGGCATTGAATTTCAACAGTTCGGCCTGATCGACATTCATGGTGTCAGGATAATGATCAACAGATAAAGCGACATTATATCGTCTGTCATCTCGGGTCAGGACGCATTAAATTGCCTACGGCAAAGTCGTTGTGCCCCAAATAGCGGTGGTGCATCAAAAATTGGGAACTTGATGGTGACCTGCTACGCCTGCGTCCCCATTTCCCGTTGCGCCCGGCTCTTTGAGCCAAAACGACTTTTCGCGGGCGGCAAATTAATTCCTCCTGACACTGGTCGCCGTAAAGACAAATAAAAACCCCCGCTTTTGGCGGGGGTTTTTTGAGTCACAGGAAATTATGACTGGGTGCCGCGGTTGGCAACCACTTCGATTTCTACACGACGGTTTTTGGCGCGACCTTCTCTGGTCTTGTTATCAGCGATAGGCTGTTTTTCGCCTTTACCTTCGGTGTAAACTTTTTGCGGGTCTACGCCTTTGGATACCAGGTAAGCCTTGACAGCTTCAGCACGACGCTCGGAAAGCTTCTGGTTGTAAGCGTCAGGACCAACCCAGTCGGTATGACCAACAGCAACGATAACTTCAACGTCCATGTTAGCGAGGTTGGAAACGATTTCGTCCAGCTTGGCTTTACCTTCTGGTTTCACGACAGCTTTGTCGAAATCAAAGAAAGCGTCAGCAGCGTAGGTGACTTTTTCGGAAGTCGGAACAGGTGCAACAGCTACAGGTGCCGTAGCTGGCTTGGTCAGCGGGCCATCGCAGCCTGGGACCGAGTCAGCCGGTGTCCAGTAGCCGGTATGCCAGCACAGACCGGTTGCGTTACGCGAAATAACGCCACGGGCATCCTGGAGATATGCACTGTATGGCTGATTAGCCTTGAAATCCTGTGCGGTTTGTGCCGAAGCAGAAACAGCAACAACTGCGGAAGCAGCGAAAAGAACTTTAAGTAATTTATTCATAACTATCCTCTTGGTTGAGATACCCGCAGCAGGCTGCGCATCCATTTTTTTACTTCACGATAATAAAAAAAACTGATACTCACATTTCCTCGATCTTTCGAATTCATGCGTTTACCATATTCTGACATATCGTTGGCATTTGAACAGCTTAATAAGCGCAAACTATTTTCGTTTTTTTGAAATTGTGGGATTTTTGTTGCATTTTCACAACCTAAAGCCCGCAAAAACAGCAAAAACCAAAAATAGCGAACGTTCCTGATAATAGCAAAATAACTTATGTTTGCAATACGGATGAGCGAAAGATTGTCGTTTTTTGGTCAAATTTTCCCATAAATAAAAGTGAGGAAAAGCCGTTTCCATTTCTGATGAACGGGAAACCCGCCCGAATAAGAAAAGGAAGGGTATCGCGCATGGTAAAATACCTGCTTTTGCAGGCCATCAGTTAATCGGGCCGCAAACCCAGTAAAACCGTTTTTCTGCCGGGGCAAGTTTTCCATGGAACAATTCCAATTCGCAAAAGAAACCATTTCAATTTCCCTTGAAGAGGAAATGCGCAAGAGCTACCTTGATTACGCCATGAGCGTTATCGTTGGTCGTGCGCTTCCGGATGTCCGGGATGGTTTAAAGCCGGTGCATCGCCGTGTGCTTTTCGCCATGCACGAAATGAACAATGTGTGGAACCGGCCTTACGTCAAATGTGCACGTGTTGTCGGTGAAGTCATGGGTAAGTATCACCCGCATGGGGATGCCTCTATTTATGACACCCTGGTTCGCCTGGCGCAGGATTTTTCCATGCGCTACACACTGGTGGATGGACAGGGCAACTTCGGTTCGATCGATGGTGACAACGCTGCGGCCATGCGATATACCGAGTGTCGACTGGATAAGATTGCCGGTGAAATGCTGGCGGATATCGATAAGGAAACCGTTGATTTCGTTCCGAATTATGATGGAAAGGAAGAAGAGCCTTCTGTTTTACCCACCCGGATTCCCAGTCTTTTAGTCAATGGCTCATCCGGTATTGCTGTGGGGATGGCAACCAATATTCCACCGCACAATATCCGTGAAGTCGTGGATGGCGCCCTGCATCTCCTGAAAAATCCGGAATGCACCGTGGATGATCTGATTGCCCTGGTGCCCGCACCGGATTTCCCGACTGGCGGCATTATTTATGGTCTCTCCGGTGTTCATGACGGCTATCGCACAGGCCGCGGCCGTGTGGTCATGCGGGCAAAAACCCATTTTGAAGAAATGGGCAGAGAGGGGCGTTATGCCATTGTCATTGATGAATTGCCCTATCAGGTCAACAAGAAATCCCTGCTGGAGCGGATCGCCGAGCATGTCCGGGAAAAACGGCTTGAGGGGATTACCGACATTCGCGATGAATCCGATAAGTCCGGCATGCGGGTAGTCATTGAATTGAGACGCAATGAAGTGCCTGAAGTGGTACTGAACAATCTGTATAAACAAACCCAGTTGCAGGACACCTTTGGCATGAACATGGTGGCGCTGCTGGATGGTCAGCCCAAACTGCTGAATCTGCGCCAGATGCTGGAGTGCTTCCTGTCGCATCGTCGGGAGGTGGTGACGCGCAGGACGGTTTATGAATTGCGCCGGGCGCGTGAGCGGGGCCATGTTCTGGAGGGTCTTGCCGTTGCATTGGCCAATATTGATGAATTTATTGCGATTATCCGGGCCGCACCGACGCCGCCGATTGCCCGTCAGGAGTTGATGTCGCGTTCATGGGATTCCTCTCTGGTCAGGGAAATGCTTTCCAGAACCGGTGAAGGTAATGAAGGCGGGATAGCCGCTTTCCGTCCGGAAAACCTGGCGGAAGGATTTGGTATCCAGACCGATGGCATGTACAAACTGTCAGAAGAACAGGCGCAGGAAATCCTGCAGATGCGCCTGCAGCGCTTGACAGGTCTGGAGCAGGATCGCATTCTCAATGAATACAAGGATGTCATGACGCAGATTGCCGAGCTGCTGGATATTCTGGCAAGGCCCGAGCGCGTGTTGTCCATTATTGAAACCGAACTCAATGAAGTGGTTGGCGAGTACGGGCAGGAAAACAAGGATGTGCGCCGTTCTGAAATCGAACAGAATGCGTTTGACCTGGAAACCGAAGACCTGATTACCCCGCAGGATATGGTCGTGACACTGTCCAACACCGGCTATATCAAGTCGCAGCCGCTTTCGGAATACCGTGCGCAACGACGTGGCGGACGCGGGCGCCAGGCGGCTGCCACGCGTGAAGATGACTGGATTGACCAGATGTTCATGGCCAATACCCATGACTTTATCCTGTGTTTTTCCGACAGGGGGCGGGTGTACTGGCTGAAGGTATGGGAAGTGCCGCAGGGCTCGCGTAATGCGAGAGGCCGGCCGATTGTGAATATGTTCCCGCTGCAGGATGATGAAAAAATCACCGTGATTCTGCCGCTGTCGGGCGAAAACCGGAATTTCCCGGAAGACCATTACATCTTCATGGCGACCAGCCAGGGAACCGTCAAGAAAACGCCGCTGACCGATTTCAGCAACCCGCGAAAAACAGGCATTATTGCGGTCGGCCTGGATGAGGGTGACTTCCTGATCGGTGCGGCGCTTACAGACGGCAAGCATGATGTGATGCTCTTTTCCGATGCGGGCAAGGCGGTGCGTTTTGACGAAAATGATGTGCGTCCGATGGGTCGTTCTGCCCGTGGTGTTCGCGGCATGAATCTGGATGACGATCATCGTGTGATTGCCCTGCTGGTGGCGGAAGATGAAAACCAGTCGGTTCTGACCGCAACGGAAAACGGATTCGGCAAACGCACACCGATCGGGGAATATACCCGTCATGGCCGGGGGACCAAAGGCATGATTGCCATCCAGACCAGTGAGCGGAATGGCAAGGTGGTTGCTGCGACGCTGGTGGATGAAAAAGATGAAATTATGCTTATCACCACAGGCGGTGTACTCATCAGGACACGTGTTTCGGAAATCCGTGAAATGGGCCGTGCCACACAGGGCGTTACCCTGATTGCTGTTGAAGATGGCGCCAATCTGAGCGGTCTTCAGCGCATTATGGAAACCGACGTGGAAGATGTCGATGTGGAGGAAGAGGCAGAAAATGCAGCGGCCGGCACAGAAGAGGCAACAGACACAGAAGCGTGATGAAGCGGCCATTCAACTTTTCAGCAGGGCCTGCCGCCTTACCGGATGCGGTGCTGGAGCAGGCTGCAGCTGAAATGCTTGACTGGCATGGCCGGGGGCTCTCGGTCATGGAAATGAGCCACCGTAGTGCCGATTTTGAATCCATTCTTGCGCAGGCGGAAAGTGATTTGCGCGATCTGTTGTCAGTGCCGCCGTCATACCGGATTCTGTTTATCCAGGCCAGCGCGACAGCCTTGAATGCCATTATCCCGATGAATCTGGCTGCCCGGACAGGGCAGATTGCCACGATCGATGCTGTCCATACCGGGGTATGGTCCGGTAAATCAATCGAAGAGGCTCGCAAATACACCCATGTAAATGTTGCCGCGACATCCGAACCGGAAAATTTCACCCGGATTCCTGCGCCGGACACATGGCAACTGACAGACGATGCCGCCTATGTGCATATCTGCAGCAATGAAACCATCAGCGGGACGGAATTTTTTTTTGATCCCGATACCGGTTCTGTTCCTTTGGTTGCCGATATGTCTTCCCATATCCTGTCACGCCCTGTCGATATCGGAAAATACGGCCTGATTTTTGCCGGCGCCCAGAAAAACATGGGAATAGCCGGTGTGTCAGTGGTGATCATCCGTGATGACCTGATGGGGCATGTGCTGCCGGTTTGTCCGTCTGTTTATGATTTCAGCAATCTGGCCAGACATCACTCCATGCCAAATACCCCGCCGGTTTATGCCATATATATATGCGGACTGGTTTTCCAGTGGCTTAAAAAGCAGGGGGGGGTAACCGCAATGGAGGCGGCGGCGATCAGGAAGTCCGCGCTGCTTTATGACTGTATTGATTCCAGCGGCCTTTTTGTCAATTACGTGGAAAAAAACTGTCGTTCGCGGATGAATGTGCCGTTTTTCCTGCGGGATGAAACCTTAAATGACGCATTTTTGACCGGGGCAACACAAAACAGCTTGCTGCAGTTACAGGGTCATCGTTCACAGGGCGGGATGCGGGCGTCGCTATACAATGCCATGCCGGCCGCCGGCGTGGAAAAACTCGTTGCCTTCATGCGTGAATTTGAGCGGGCCCATTAGGTTTTTGTTGTCTTGTTCCGCGAATAACTGTTTTGTTGCGCTGAATATATGTCATACAATAGTTGGCATTTCTTCATATCAGCAAAGAGGAATGTGATGCGAGAGAGCATCTTCCTCTTTTGACTGGGCGCATTTTCAACCTATTTTTCGACAGCAGATTATGGAAAACGAACTCAAACCCTTACGTGACCAGATTGACGCCATTGATGTGCAACTGCTTGAACTGTTAAACCAGCGTGCCAGACTGGCGCAGGAGGTAGGCAAGGTTAAGATCGAAAAGGATCTGCCGGTTTTCCGGCCTGAGCGGGAAGCACAGGTATTAAGAGGCCTTGCCGAGCGCAATAAAGGCCCGATGGCGACAGAAGATGTTCAGACCATCTATCGGGAAGTCATGTCGGCGTGCCGCGCATTGGAAAGACGGATCAGCGTGGCTTACCTGGGGCCGTCAGGAACCTATTCAGAACAGGCGGCTTATGAATATTTTGGCAGGGCGATTGATATTGTCCCCTGTGCCTCCATCGATGAGATTTTCCGGTCTGCGGAAGCGGGTACTGCTGATTACGGTATCGTGCCGATTGAAAATTCAACCGAAGGCGCCATTACCCGCACGCTCGATCTTCTCATGCAGACACCGCTGACCATCAGCGGCGAAAAAGAGATACCGATTGACCTCAGCCTGATGACACTTTCCGGCACTATGGAAGGCATCCACACTATCTGCGCGCATTCACAGGCGCTTGCCCAGTGCCAGGGATGGCTGAACCAGAATTATCCGCGCATTCTCCGTCATGCCGTTTCATCCAATGGCGAGGCGGCGCTGCTTGCCAGCAAGGATACCGAAACCGCTGCTATTGCCAGTGACCTGGCCGGCAAGCGCTATGGGCTGGAAGTCGTCAATGCCCATATCCAGGATGATCCGCAAAACCGGACCCGCTTTGTGGTAATCGGACACCAGAAGACCGAGCCCAGCTTCATGGATCAGACATCACTCGCGCTTTCTGTCCAGAACCGTCCTGGTGCGGTATATCGTCTCCTTGAGCCGCTTGATAAGCATGGGGTTTCCATGAACCGTTTTGAGTCGCGCCCGGCGCGTTCAGGCAACTGGGAATACTATTTCTTTGTTGACCTGATTGGCCATGCAGAGGATGAACGGATGGCTGCGGCATTAAAAGAACTTCGGGATCGTGCCGCCTATTTCAAGGTGCTGGGGTCCTATCCCATGTCCATTGAATAATCGTTATTGACCGGAAACCATAACAATCATGTCGAATGTATTCGGGCCGGAGTATGTCCGCGCTATCGCGCCTTACCAGGCCGGCAAGCCCATTTCAGAAGTTGCGCGTGAATTTGGCCTTGAAGAGGCAGCCATCATCAAGCTGGCCTCCAATGAAAATCCGCTGGGTATGCCGGCGTCTGCCAGAAAGGCGATGATGGATGCCATGGATGACGGCGGGCGTTATCCTGATTCCAACGGGTTTGAATTAAAAGCGGTATTGTCAGCGCGTTATGGTGTGCCGGAAAACTGGATCACACTGGGTAACGGCAGTAACGATATCCTGGAGCTGGCAGCGCATGCGCTTGTTCGTCCCGGTGAGGAAGTGATGTATGCCCAATACTCTTTTGCGGTTTATCCACTGGCAACCCAGGCTGTTGGCGGTCAGGGGGTCAGTGTGCCCGCAAAGGACTTCGGACACGACCTGCCGGCCATGCAAAAAGCGATTACGCCCGATACCCGGCTGATATTCATTGCCAACCCGAACAATCCCACGGGCACTTTTCTCCCTCCGGCTGCTATTGAAGCATTCCTGGAAAAGGTTCCTAAAAATGTCGTCGTTGTGCTGGATGAGGCTTATAACGAATACCTTGACCCCGATTTGCAGTATGAATCAACAGACTGGGTGAAAAAGTATCCCAACCTGTTAATCTCCCGCACTTTTTCAAAAGTGTATGGCCTGGCCGGATTGCGAATCGGTTTTGGCATTGCCCAGCCGGAAATCACCGGCTTGCTCAATCGCGTCCGGCAGCCATTCAATGTGAATTCACTCGCACAGGCTGCGGCCATGGCCGTACTAAAAGACAAGGCGTTTCTTGAAAAAAGCGCAAAGCTCAATGCTGATGGTTATCATCAGCTGACAGCGGTTTTTGATGAGATGAAGCTGGAATACGTGCCGTCGTATGGCAATTTTGTTCTGGTGCGGGTTGGCGATGATGATGAAGCCGGTGCGCGGGTCAATCTTGCCCTGCTGAAAAAAGGCATCATTGTCCGTCCGGTAGGCAGCTATGGCTTGCCGAAATGGCTGCGCATTACCATCGGCTTGCCCGAAGAAAATGCAGCGGTTATCAGTGCACTCAAGGACGTGCTGGCTTAGGCGCCAAGGCAGGGTAACATGACGGTATTTCGCCATATACTCCTTTTTGGTGTTGGACTGATTGGCGGATCGCTTTCCCTTGCGCTCAGAAAATCCGGCTATACGGGAAAAATAACCGGCGTTGACCGCAATGAAAAAGCCCTTGGCCGTGCCAGGGAACTGGGCCTGATTGATGAGGCGGCGACATCGGCGACAAAAGCGGTGAGTGAAGCGGACCTGATTTTGCTGGCGGCGCCGGTTGCCCAGACCGGCACGATTCTGGCATCGATCAAGCCCTGGCTTCAGGAAACCACTATTATTACCGATGTCGGCAGCACCAAGTCGGATGTGGTGGCTGCAGCATACCAGGAACTGGGCGAGAAGGTTGGCAATTTTATTCCGGCGCACCCGATTGCCGGGCGGGAGTTGAATGGCCCGGATGCCGCTATCGACAGCCTTTTTTCCGGCAAAAAACTGGTGATTACCCCTTTACCGGAAAATACCGGGAAAGATATCGAGAAAGTGGCGATGATGTGGATGCAGTGCCAGGCAATCATCCATTTTCTTTCCCCGGAAGATCACGACAATGTGTTTGCCATGGTCAGCCATTTGCCCCACCTGCTGTCTTATGCGCTGGTTGACCTGGTGGCCCGTCACTCAAATGCGGATCTGATGTTTGAGTATGCGGCAAGCGGCTTTCGGGACTTTACCCGTATTGCCGGTTCTTCGCCGGAAATGTGGCGTGATATCTCGATGGCCAATAAAAAACAGCTGTTGCACGAACTGGACAGCTATCTGGCAGAACTGGGCCAACTGCGTAACATGCTGGCATCGGACGATGCGGCAGGTGTAGAGAATATTTATGCCAATGCACAACAGGCCAGGCTCAACTGGATCACAACGATTGAAGCCGCTGAAAAACAGGACAGGACATCATGAAATATCCACGTTACATTGATCTGTTGCCCGCCTTCCAGGCGGAAGGAATTGTCCGTTTGCCCGGCTCCAAAAGCATCTCGAACCGCACCCTGCTCTTAGCGGCGCTGGCAGAGGGCAAAACAGAAATCAAGGACCTGCTTTCATCGGATGACACACTGGTCGTGCTGCAGGCCTTGCAGCAGCTTGGCGTGAAATGGAAGCAGCACGGACAGTCACAGGAATATGAAGTTGAAGGCACTCAAGGAACACTGCCCAACCCTAAAGCTGAGCTTTTCATGGGTAATGCCGGCACGGCGATTCGTCCCCTGACAGCGGCACTTGCGGTGCTGGGTGGCGACTTCACCCTGCGTGGCGTGCCGCGCATGCACGAACGTCCTATTGGTGATCTCGTGGATGCGTTGAATGAGGCGGGTGCACAAATCGAATACACCGGTGAGCCGGGCTATCCGCCGCTCCATATCCGCAAGGGCCATATCCATGCGCATGAGCTGCATGTCAAAGGCAACGTATCCAGCCAGTTTCTGACAGCGCTTCTCATGGCTGCACCTCTCATGGCGCGTAAACACGATATCACCATCAATGTCGTTGGTGAACTCATTTCCAAGCCCTATATTGAAATAACGCTCAACATGATGCGCCAGTTCGGGGTGGAAATCGCACAGGATGGATGGAAATCCTTTACCCTGAAAAAGGGGCAGGCTTACCGCAGTCCTGGCGTCGTGCATGTGGAAGGCGATGCCTCAACCGCTTCCTATTTCCTGGCGGCTGGCGCTATTGCGCAGGGGCCTGTCCGCGTTGAGGGAATCGGAAGCACCAGCATCCAGGGGGATGTCCGTTTCGCCGAAACCTTGCAGCAGATGGGGGCAGATATCACCTATGGTGATAACTGGATAGAAGCCCGCTCAAGCGGTATGCTCAAGGCAATTGATACCGATTTCAATCTGATCCCGGATGCGGCCATGACCGTTGCCATGCTGGCGCTCCATGCCGATGGTGTCAGCACACTGCGTAATATCGGCAGTTGGCGGGTCAAGGAAACCGACCGGATTGTCGCCATGGCAACCGAACTGCGCAAGCTTGGGGCCATCACTGAAGAGGGGCCGGACTGGCTTCGTGTCACGCCGCCGGAAACCATACAGCCTGCAGTTATTGATACCTACGATGATCACCGGATTGCCATGTGTTTTTCGCTGGCCTCACTGGATGGTGCCAGCAAAAAAGGGGCAAAAATCCGGATTAATGACCCGGCGGCAGTTGCCAAGACTTTTCCAGAGTATTTCCAGGTATTTGCCGAAATCGTGCACAGAAACCGTTCCTGATATGCCATGAAACATGCTGGTTTCGGGAGGCGAGCAATAATCACTTGATCGTCAGGAGACACGCTATGCCTTGGCCATCATTTCGCGCCATTTTTATCGGCCTGTTTCTCTGCCTTTCCTTTTCCGTGCAGGCGAATCCGGCGCTGAAAACCGGTGTTTACGTCCGCGAGGGCGGTTCGGGTACGCTCACACTGAAAGCCGGTGAAAAAGGCGAACTGGCCTTCTCTCTTGATGCGATTGGCGTCAATGCCCATACCTGCAGCCTGGAAGGAAAAATACGCAACGGCAAGGCCCTGATGAAAGATGATCTGGATGGCGGCACCTGTACTGTCACATTTACACCGCATAAAAACGGCATCGAGGTAGAGGGCAAGGACGAGGATAGCGGTTATGAATCGGGCGCGTGCCGGTATTATTGCGGTATGCGTGCATCTTTTGGCGGGCGGTATCTCACGCCGCCGCCCGGGTGTGCGCCTGCTGAAACAAGGCGGGCGCAGCAGGATTTCCAGCGATTTTATGACGCGAAAGCCTACAGGAAAGCATTGGCAACACTGAAACCGGTACTTGATAAGTGCCGGTCCGTGCTTGACGAACTGTATGAGGAAGGCCGTATCAGAAATGATCTGGCTGTTACCTGCCGCAAACTGGGCGATTACCGGGCGTGTTACGCCATGCTCGAACCCTATGCGGAAGATGCGGCGCAAAAGGACGAGGATGTTTGGACATATAGCCATGCTCCGGCGGAAAGGGAAACCTACCTTTCCACGCTTGCCGCAGCACGTGTGAATCTGATGTTGTGCGAACAGGCTGAAAAAGACGCCAGGCGAAAGAAAAATCACTAATGCGATGTTTTTATTTATTTTTTTTGTTTTGCTCTCTCTTGTAATATCCCGAAGTATTCCCATATAAACATAGTGTGTGCTGCGCTTATGCCGGGTATGTACTCTCATGTCTGAACATAAGGGAGGTGTGTCGAAAAACGAGAAGTAATTTGTGCTTGCCGTCTTGTTTTTCGCCTGATAGAATGGGAATCCTTTCGCGAAAAGCGAAGGAAAATACAGGCAGGAGACAAGATGAAAAAAATATTTTCAAAATTCTCTTGACAGTATAAATAAGTAAGTAGATAATCTCGTTTCTGTGCTGCTGACTGACACAACGCTTGGTGGTAGTGCAGGGGGTTTGAGAGGTTGTAAGGTATTGATCTTTAAAAAGATAAGCAGATGATAAGTGTGGGCGTTTGTCTGATTTTGTCGGTACTTTTTCGGAAGTGCTGAAAAACAAAAGCAGTAAACGTTCACCAGAAGAAAGCAGTAAGGTTTAATA
>JAAZED010000053.1 GCA_012512465.1 Oxalobacter sp.
GCACCCGTACCCTGAAGAAAAACGGCGATCCCGTGCAGTTGACTACCGGTGAATTTTCCGTGCTCAAGGTGTTTGCCCAGCACGCCCGTCAGCCGTTGTCTCGGGACAAGCTGATGAGCCTGGCCCGGGGCCGGGAATATGAGGTATTTGACCGGAGCCTGGATGTACAGATATCCCGTCTGAGAAAACTGATTGAACCTGATCCGGCGCATCCTTTTTACATCCAGACAGTCTGGGGGCTGGGTTATGTTTTTATCCCGGATGGACAGCCACAGTAATTTTCCCTGTTTTCATGGTTTGGCTAAATGATGAATAGTGAAGTTCAGGTCAATTCGATACTGACGCCCTGGTGGAAGAGCGGGCTTTTCTGGCGTACCTTTGTCCTGCTTTCTTTCCTTATCAGCGTCAGTATGGGGGCCTGGGTACTGAGCTTTCGCATGGTCGAACGTGAGCCAATGGCAGAGCAGGCTGCCAATCAGCTGGTTTCCATTGTCACCATTACCCGCGCGGCGCTGACCCATTCCGATCCGGAGTTAAGGCGCGAGCTGCTTTTTGATCTGGCCAGTAATGAGGGTATCCGTATTTATACTCTTGAACCCACCGATGAGATTGAGCCGATTTCGGAAAACGACCGCTGGTATATTCTTTTGAAAATCCTCCAGAAAAAACTTGGCCCGAGTACCAAGATATCCGGGAAGGTCAATGGCATAGAAAGTTTCTGGATCAGCTTTAAGATTGATGATGAGGATGAATACGAATACTGGCTGGCACTGCCGCGCGGGCGGCTGGAAGGGCCGGCTAACTGGCAGTGGTTATGGTGGGCTGTTGCGGGTTTTGGTCTTTCACTGATGGGTGCCGGTTTTATTTCAGGCCTGATTAATCGTCCGCTTGCCCGGCTGGCAGTGGCTGCCAGAACGTTTGCCAGTGGCCAGACGCCGGAAATGCTGCCGGAGACAAAAACGGAATCGGCAGAAGTACGCGATGCCAATCACAGCTTTAACCAGATGGTCAGGGAGCTGGAACGCAATGAAAAAGAGCGCACAGAAGTGCTTGCCGGCATCTCCCATGATTTGCGTACGCCGCTGACACGGATACAGCTTGAGCTGGAGATGTCGAGTCTGTCCGGAGAGGAAAAAAGCGGCATGGAAGCCGATATCCGGCAGATGGACGCCATCGTGGGACAGTTCCTGGATTATGCGCGCCTGAGCATTCCCGGCCAGAATGAAACCGTCAATATGAGTTTGCTGCTGGAGAAAGTGGCGATAGAGGCCGCGCGCGCTCCTGATGTGCTGGTTCAGAGTAGTGTGGAGCAAAATCTTTTTGTCAGGGGAAACGCGACGGATTTCGAGCGTATGTTCAACAATCTGGTTTCCAATGCCGAACGTTATGGTCGCGCCGAAAATACGGATCTGGTTGAATTGGGTATTCTCTGCAGGCAGAAAAATGAAGAAGTTGTCATTGAGATTTCAGATCAGGGGCCAGGTATTTCAGAGGAAGACAGGGAAAGGCTTTTGCGCCCCTTTATCCGGCTCGATAATGCCCGAAGCCAGGCAAATGGTTCGGGGCTTGGTCTGGCTATTGTCAATCGGATTGTCCAGCGCTATGGCGGCAGGCTCGTGTTGAAAAACAATGTGGCAAGCGGACTGGTGGTATCCGTGGCTTTTCCTCTGGCGGGAAAAGACAAGTCATAAGGGGGATCAGTCTCTCCACTTGATATCCAGTGAATTGCGTCTCCCGGCTGTCTGTTGCTGCAGACGGGATATCCGGCAACCCCTTAGACTCCGAAAAAGGTTGATTCATTTGCCTGATGATAACCCGTCTCTGACAGGGGGCGTTCCTTCAAGCGCTTCTCTGACATTCGGAACCGGTTTGCGAAATTGAGCGGCTACGGGATCTGTAATGCCGGCGAGGACAAGCGGTGTCTATCTGATGACATCATGGAAAGGATGCCATTATAGGCCAGGATATTTCAGGGTATCTGGATATGAATTAACTGCATGCAAAAGCCCCGTTGATCAATTGTTTTTCTCCATTTCCTCTCGCAGTTCTTCATTTAACTGGTCAGAATAGGCCGTGATATGGTCTATAAAAAGATGAACGCGCAAGGGCAGTTGCTGATTTGGCATGACAAGATTGACATCCAGATCCGGCAATGTCCAGTCAGTCAGTATCTGTGTCAGCAACCCTTCCCGCTGTTGCCTGAATACCAGGGCTTTGGGCGCATAGACAACCCCCATGCCAGAGAGGGCAAAGTCGATGGCTGCAAACATGCTGTTAAAGCTATAGGCAGGTGAGATGGTGATGGAACGGTTTTCTTTGCCTTTTGACAGTGTCCATATCGTACCCGGGTGGGGAATGGAAGTCAGGCAAGGTATTTCACTTAAATCTTCGGGGGTCCGGGGTAACGGATAAACGTCAAGAATACCTGGTGCAACATACAACCCGTGTTCCACAGAATTGAGTTTTCTTGCCCTGAGTGATGAATCCGGAAGCGGGCCAATGCGCATGTCCAGGTCGTATGGCTCGGTGAGCAGATCAGCCCACCGGTCGGCAAACCGGATATGGAGCTGTATCCGGGGCCAGGCTGCGGCAAAGCTTTTCAGGGCGGGCAAAATGAAATTGTAGCTGTCATTGGTGGCGGCAAACCGGACAGCACCTGCTGGTGCATTCATATTCTGTACCAGCGCTTCGCAGGCGCTCATCGCATTTTCAACAATGTAAGCGCAATGCTCGAAAAATGCTTTTCCGCTTTCAGTCAGTTCGACATTACGGGAATTTCGTAGAAATAATGGCACCCCCAGCACTTTTTCCATGGTGGAGATCCGGCGGGAAAGCGTTGAAACCGGTATATCCAGAATATCGGCTGCAGCGGTGAAGCTTTTCTGCTTGGCAACCTCTACGAAGAGCGGCATATCATTGAGTATGTTTTTCATGACCATTTCATTTTTGGAAAGATTCCTTTATTTTAAATTATTGCGTTATGATTTTGGAAATATTAAGCTGTTGTGGTGAGAGCAGTTTTATACATTCGCGTTTTTGTTTATGCAACGTATCACAAGGTTAAACCAGGGCGTGTTAACACGCCCTAGAACGCAAACGCGTAAAAGGTCATCCTGATGAATGCATTGTTGAAATGGCTGTTCAAAATACCGCGCCTTGCCAGGCTGCTGGAAACGCATCAAAAAAATGAAGCTTATCTTGAGCTGGCTTTTCTGGCTTATCAGAACAGCAGTGAAGCCATTGCTGTGGTCAGTGCACAGCATACAATCGTTGCGGTTAACCCGGCCTTTGAAAAAATTACCGGGTATGCAGAATCGGAACTGATTGGTAAACAGACACAAATACTCAATTCCGGGCACACTTCTCCTGCTTTTTATGAGTTGCTGTGGGAAGAAATTTCCACGACGGGCTCCTGGAGAGGGGAGATGCGGATAAAGCGAAAAAATGGTGAGGATTTTCCCGCGTGGAGTGCGGTGACAGCCGTGAAAGATGAGCGGGGTGAGGTGAGCCTCTACATTGTGCAAAGCATGGATTTTTCGGAAAAAAAGGATGCGGAAAACATGCTGTGGCGGCAGGCCAATTATGATTCTCTTACTGGTTTGCCCAATGGCAGGCTGTGCCGGGAATGGTTTCGGCATGAAATGCTTGACTGTCTTTATTCAGGAACCCGGTTGGCTCTGATTGGTATTGATCTGGATAACTTCCGTGATGTGAATGATGCGCATGGCTATGAGGGCGGAAATGTGCTTCTGAGGGAGGCCGCCAGGCGGATCAGTGGATGTATCCGTGATATTGATATTGCCGCTCGCGAAGCGGCCGACGAATTTGGCATTATCCTTACCGAGATAATTGATGTTCATCAGGTGCAGACGACCGCAAGACAACTGCAGACACTGCTTTCGGAACCTTATGATCTGGGATCAGGAATCGTTCATATAACAGCGAGTATGGGTATTACCATCTGTCCGGATGACGGTGCGGATGAGGAAACACTGTGGCGAAATGCCGAACATGCCCTGTATACGGCCAAAGAGGCAGGAAAAAACCAGGTTCGGTTTTTCACCCCTGCCATGGAGGCTCTGGCGCGTCGCCGTCTTTTTCTGATCAATGATATGCGCAAGGCGATAGCCTTGCAGCAGTTTGAACTGGTTTACCAGCCGATTGCAGAACTCTCCAGTGGTGAAATACACAAGGCGGAATCGCTTCTCAGGTGGCACCACCCGACAGATGGCATTATTCTCCCGGCGGAATTTATCCCGATAGCAGAAGAAACCGGCATGATCATTGCCCTCTCCAACTGGTCATTTGAGCAGGTTGCTGTGCAGGTGGCTGATTGGCAGAAACGCTTTTACCCGGAGTTTCAGATCAGTTTCAATATGTCTGCGATGGAGTTCTTGACTGATCCGGAAAACAGCCAGGACAGGGTTGCGCTGATGCGCGAAAACGGTATCCATGGCCGGGGTATTGTTGTCGAAATTACAGAGAGCATGCTGCTGCAGTCTGAAGTCAATGTAAATGACAGGCTGCAGGATTTTCACCAGGCTGGCATGGAAATTGCGCTTGACGATTTTGGTACCGGTTATTCCTCGCTTTCCTATCTGAAAACCTTTGATGTGGATTATCTGAAAATTGACCAGTCATTCGTGATGGATATGGAAAATGATTCAAGAAACATGGCGCTTATTGAGGCAATCATCGTGATGGGGCACAAGCTTGGCATGAAAATAATTGCCGAGGGGGTCAGTAATGAAGCGCAGATGAAGTTGCTTGCCGAGGCGGGTTGTGATTATGGCCAGGGATATCTTTTTTCCGAGCCGGTTTCCAGGGATCAGTTTGAGCGCTTGCTTCAGGAGAAAAAACCGGCAAAAAAAATGTAGTGTCCTCCGAAACGGTTCCAGCACGGACAGGCGTCTTCAGGAAAAATATCCACAACAGAATGGATCAAGTTTTCCTGTTCTTCCTCTATCAATACCTGATGCACAGCACACCATGCTAAATGCCCGTGTCGGCCTCTCCAGGGTACTGGCGGCGGATGGGTGGGGACAGCCTGCTTCTTGAAAATATTTCCTCGGAGGAAGCTATCATTTCAGGAAGTTTGTTGTACTATTAAATAGCTAATCTGCAGTTCATATTTTCCATACAATTGCTGTTTTTTGGGAGTGATTGGATGACAATGTCCGGCGTTTATCTTGGATTGGATATCGGTTCGACAACGGTGAAAGCGGTTGTGCTGAATGCCGCTGGTGATATTGTGTTCAGCAGATATACGCGCCATCTTTCCGAAGTCCGGCAGAGTATTGCCGCTATTCTGCAGGAAATTGCCGGCACCATGAATTGCGCTGAATGGA
>JAAZED010000002.1 GCA_012512465.1 Oxalobacter sp.
ACCTCCTGGGTGCGCGACCAGGCAATGACGTCCTGATTCTGCTCACTCAGCCCGGCAATCCCCGCCCTCACGTTATCTCCCGGTTTGAGGAACAGTTGCGGGTCCCTGCCCATACCCACACCGGGAGGTGTGCCTGTCGCAATGATGTCACCCGGCAACAGTGTCATGAAATGGCTGAGGTAACTGACAATTTTTGCCACAGAAAAGATCATGGTTCTGGTGTTTCCTGTCTGCATCCGAACACCGTTGACATCCAGATACATGTCCAGATTTTGCGGGTCAGGCACTTCGTCACGGGTGACAAGCCAGGGTCCGACCGGCCCGAAAGTATCGCATCCTTTTCCTTTGTCCCACTGGGTACCACGTTCAATCTGGAATTCCCGTTCCGAAAGATCATTGGCAACACAATACCCGGCAACATGATCCAGTGCTTCTTCTTCGGTAATGTACTGGGCTTTCCTGCCGATGATGACGCCAAGTTCGATTTCCCAGTCGGATTTTTTTGAATCTTTCGGCAGGATGATGTTGTCGGTTGCGCCGCACAGGCAGGTCACTGCCTTCATGAAGACAATGGGTTCTTTGGGAAGCCGCATGTTGGCTTCTTTCGCATGTTCGATGTAGTTGATGCCGATGGCAATGTATTTGCCGACGTGGGCAACCGGGACACCCAGGCGGGGATTGCCGGATACCAGCGGCAGTGAGGCATGGTTCATTGCGGCAATGCGGGCCAAAGCGGTGTCAGACAGTTGCCCGGCAGTGAAGTCATCAATAACATCGGAGAGATCACGGATATTTCCGCTTTCATCAATCAGGCCCGGTTTTTCTTTACCGGGATGGCCGTAACGAACCAGTTTCATTCTCGTTTCCTTCAGGAGATTGAAAAACAGAATACAGTGTTTTCAAGGGATGCGCTCATATACAAAATCAGGTGAATTGTACCTGAGAGCTGTAGCAGACGTATCAATCCTGCTCATAAAACATACCGCCATGTCTCCCCCTTTTTTTCAAGGGACTGTTTTGAGTAGGCCGGGGAAGAGGAGGGGAGGATCAGGGTGGTATAGCCGGCAGCATCAAACAGGGGGGCATATTCGCCTGCAGGCTGGCCGTTAAAGCAGATTTTCCGCACAAGAGGATAGTTTGTACGGAGAAAATCGAAACGATCCGGCCTGTCTTCGGCCAGGACGGACTTCAGGGGGCCTTTGCTCTGGCATGCGGAAATAACATCCCAAAGACCAATACCATGTGAAAACAGGATCTGCAGCTTTTTTTCGTATGGCATGTCAGACAGGGAAGTATCCAGGGCGGCAGACATGAGTAACCAGAACTGGTTCTGGCTCCCGGCATAGTATTGCCCTTTTTCCAGGGCGTCCTTTCCCGGGTAGCTGCATAAGATAAGGGTATGGGCATCCGGTTGCATAACCGGACCCAGTCCGTGAAGTGACGGCAGCGGTATGGATGTCGGCGTCTGGCGCATGCTGATGGTTATTGGCGGTTGATTCAACCTCTATATTATCCGACAGACGGGCAGGGAGTTTTATCTTTTCAGGCACAAAAAACCGGAGGGTTATCCGGCTTTTTTGTGGGGGAAGGACGGGCTTAAAATTCTTCCCAGTTATCCTCTTCGTTTGTTATTGCCGCCACTTTTTGTGATGATGGCCTGGCAGGCTGTGCCGGTTTTCTGGCTGGCGTTGCCGGTTTGGATGATTTTAGCTTGGCAACCGGTTTAACTGTAGAGTGATAGGAGCCGATATTAAAGACATGCACCAGCTCTGCCAGGTTGCTTGCCTGGTCACGCAGGCTGCTTGTGGCTGAGGTTGCCTGTGAGACGAGCGCCGCGTTCTGCTGGGAAACGGTATCCATTTCCGTTACCGCCATGTTGATCTGTTCGATACCGGAAATCTGTTCCTGGGTGGCCTGCGTGATATCGTTCATGATGTCATTTACCCGGCGAATGCTGGTGCCGATCTCATTCATGGTTTCCGTCGCGGAATGTACCAGCTGGCTGCCTGAACGGACCTTATCCACCGAGTCATCAATCAGGGACTTGATTTCACGGGCTGCGGTTGCGCTACGCTGTGCCAGGCTACGCACTTCACTGGCAACGACGGCAAATCCACGCCCCTGTTCACCGGCACGGGCCGCTTCCACGGAGGCATTCAGTGCAAGAATATTGGTCTGGAAAGCAATCCCGTCAATCACGCTGATGATATCCACGATCTTGTTGGCGGACTCATCAATATCGTTCATGGTGGCGACAACCCGGTTAATCGCTTCGCCGCCTTTGACAGAGACATCATAGGCGGAAGTCGCCAACTGGTTGGCCTGTCTGGCATTATCGCCATTCTGGCGGACAGTGGATGTCAGCTCTTCCATTGCTGAAGCAGTTTCTTCAAGCGAACTGGCCTGCTGTTCGGTGCGGGAGGAAAGGTCCAGGTTGCCGGATGCAATCTGTTCCGAGGCGGTAGCAATCGTACTGGCGCTGTTGCTCACTTCCCCGATGACTTTCAGCAGGCTGTCCACCATGTTTTTCATTGCCCGCATAAGCTGGGCGGTCTCATCATTGCCGGTAATTTCAACCTGTACCGTAAGGTCTCCCGATGCGACCGTTTCTGCGACCTGCACCGCACGGTTTAACGGACGGGTAATGCCGGTGGTAAGGCGCCAGGCAATAATGATGGAGAGAATCAGCGCCACAGCGGTAATGCCGATAATGATGGAGCGGCCTGTCTGGTAAATAGAAAGGATTTCCTGGTGGGTCTTTGCGGACCGCTCTGCCTGAGCGTCAGCAAAATCATTAATGCTTTTTACATAGTCATCGCGTGCAGGCACCATTTTCTGGTGCAAGTGGACTTTTGCCGCATCGTATTTCTGCTCATGCTGCAGCTTGATGACTTCCTTGCGGATATCCACATAAATCTTGCGTTTTTCGGCAATAGTGGCAAGGAGTTGACGTCCGGTATCGGTTGCAACCGCCTCCTGGAGGCGTTTCTGGATTTCGCTGATCTGGGCACTGGTTTGCTTCATTGAGGCTTCAATGGCCTTTTCGTCTTCCGGCTCCTGTCCCAGTGCGAGGACATAGGCCCGTTCGCCGTTCAGGGTGGTTTTTGACAGCCAATTGACAGCGTCTTTTTCCAGGTTGACGGTATGTGTCATCAGGTGGTCGGATGCATCTGCGACTTGCTGCAGTTCCCAGATACCGGTTATTGCCATTGCGATCATCAGGATCAGGACAAGGATAAACCCCGATGTTAGTCTGGCTCCAATTTTCATTTGCTCAGGCTCCTTACAAAAATTGAATAATATGTTGTATCGGTTTTATCAGATGCATTGAATAATATGTTGTATCGGTTTTATCAGATGCGTTCAACTATTCATGTAGCCGGATTCAGTAGTGATCCAAGGCATCATGATTCAAGCATGAAACAGTGTTATTTCAGTTAAAAACCTCATCGTCTTTTCATAAAACCCGCAAATAATACAGTTATTAAATTTAAATATATATCAAACTGATGCAATAAAACAATAATTATTTTGAGAAGGGCATTAATTATTAATAAGGCAAGTTATAAAAAAATAATGGTTTTATAACAGGGAAAAGAAATTGTTGTCATTTTTACATTTTCTGTCGGAGTGTCTGAAAAGATGAAATATTTTTTTAAAGAGCAAAAATTTTTTGGTTTGAAAATAATGCGAAATACCGGAGAATGCGCCTTTTACAGAGAGGGAAGGAAACTGTCTTTTTCGTTTTTTATTCAATGGTCGGATTAATTTATATTCGGAAAATAGATAAAGCCGGATTATAAGAATTTCGGCATATTGTAAAAATGACATTGAATGATGGCTTGATACCTTTTTATAACATTTATCATTAAAACGGAAAGACACGGTCAAAAAAAGCCTCCCTTTTAAAGGAGGCTGTTAACAGCAAACGGCTTAAGCATTATTCCTGTTTAAAATGAAAGCGCATTTTCAGAATTTATCCCATTCATCATTTTTATCAGAAGCGAAAGCGGCTGGATGCGGCGCTGCTG
>JAAZED010000054.1 GCA_012512465.1 Oxalobacter sp.
GTTGCTTGATCGCCTGTGCCTGCCGTTTGATGTCGTTGTTCCGGACATTGATGAGGCGCCTCATCCATCAGAATTACCCCAGGAAACGGCACTGAGACTGGCTCTTGAAAAAGCAGCCGCTGTCGGAAAAAAGCATCCGGGTTCCATCGTGATCGGATCAGACCAGGTCGCAACACTGGATAACCGGCAAATCGGCAAACCCGGCACACATGACAACGCCATGCAGCAGCTCATGACCATGCGGGGACGATGTGTTATTTTTCACACGGCGCTGTGTGTCTGGGATGGACGACAGCCGCAACCGGAGAAAACCGCACAAACCGCTAATGTGCAGACTGCCGTGACATTTCGTGATTTACCCGAAGCCGAATTTGAAGCCTATCTGCAAAAAGAACAACCCTATGATTGTGCCGGCAGCGCCAGAAACGAGGCACTGGGAATCATCCTGCTTGAAAAAATTGAAAGTACGGATCCAACCGCGCTGACAGGACTCCCGCTGATTGCACTGACAAGCATGCTGCGCCATTGCGGCATCACTTTTTTTCCGGAAAATCCGTCTGCATGAAACCCGGCACACTTTATCTGATCCCTGTCTCCCTTGGCGCATCTGAAAAAGAAGGTGATACACTGGCGCACATTATTCCCGCACAGGTCAAGGAAATCACCGCCGGGCTTGCCTACTTTATTGCAGAAAACGCCAAATCAGCACGTGCCCATTTAAAAGAAGTTGCCAAAACGCGGGAACTCAACCGGCCAATCCAGCAGATCCGGATTGCCGAACTCAACGTGCGCGCCGGAAAAGAATCACTGCCAGCGCTTTTGGAGCCCATTCTTGCTGGTGAGGATGGCGGCCTGATTTCCGAAGCAGGTGTTCCCGCAGTTGCCGATCCGGGTGCTGACCTGGTTGAAATGGCTCACCGGGCAGGCATTCCGGTCAAACCGCTTGTTGGTCCTTCATCCATATTGCTGGCCCTGATGGGAAGCGGGCTGAATGGACAAAGCTTTGCCTTCAACGGCTACCTTCCCACCAATCCGACAGACCGGGCAAAACAGATCCGGGCAATGGAAAACCGATCCCGCCAGGACAGGCAAACCCAGATTTTTATTGAAACCCCTTACCGCAACCAGGCACTGCTTGAAGCGCTGTGTGACAATTGCAGGGGAGATACCCGCGTGTGTGTTGCAACCGATCTGACCCTGCCGACAGAATCCATTGAAACGCTTTCAGCCAGCCAGTGGAAAAAAAGAATTGCCGGGAAAAACATGCCGGATATTCAGAAAAAACCGAGTATTTTTCTTTTACTGGCAGCCTGACTACAGGCTGGCTACAACCGAAGGGTCAATCATCATCGCGGTTCTTTACGGGCAGCTTGCCCTGGCCTGTCGACATATCATAATGAGCCGAAGCATCCTGTTTCAGCAAAGACAAGAGGCCCGGCATCATTTCTTCAAGATCTGCCTGCAGTTTCCATGGCGGGTTAATAATAAACAGACCGCTACCATACAGCCCGAAACCATTTGCGGCAGGCTTGCTGACAGTCAGTGTCACCTCAAGCCACTCCTTTACCGGCAGACGTTTCAACTGCTCAGGGAAACGGCGCGCCTCCGGTCTCTGGACAATGGGATACCACACCATATAAATGCCCCCGGCAAACCGTTTGACCGCATCAGCAAGCATGGCTGTCACATGGCGATAGTCCTGCCTGTCTTCATAAGGAGGATCAATCAGAACAACGGCACGTCTTGATGGCGGGGGCAACAGGCCTTTTAAGGCAGCAAACCCATCCCGCTTTTCAATCATGACCCGCTTGCCGCGCCCACTGCTCTTCTGGCCATTGGCAGCCGCATGGGCCGCCATCCGGGCAACATTTTCGGACAAAATCCGGTTTTCTGTCGAATGCAATTCAAAAAGACGAAGCCTGTCCTGGCTCCTCAATATTTTTTCAGCGAAATAGGGAGATCCGGGATAACGGCGTAAAACCCCATCAGGATTGAGTTCCCGGATGAGCGTCATGTACGCCTGCAATTGGGGCGGCAAATCATTTTGGCTCCATAGTCTGCCAATACCTGACTCAAACTCCCTGTTTTTCTGCGCCTCTGCCCTGTTAAGCGCATACATGCCCGCACCGGCGTGGGTATCAATATAAAAAACCCCTGCCTCTTTCTGGCAGACATACTGTAAAATCGCAAGCAAAACGGCATGCTTGAGAACATCTGCATGATTTCCTGCATGAAAGGCATGCCGGTAACTGAACATGGTGAATCCCTGTAAAAATAACTGTCCGTCATCTTAACCCGGAATACGGCAGGAATTAAAAAAGTTCGAGAAACAGTCTTGCTGCGGCCGACAATCGCTTTCCTGAACGCCAGATAATGGCAGAAGACGATTGCAGATTGCAATCCGCTATGGCCATGCGGTGAAAATCCTCCGGCGGCCGGATGGACAGCGCCGATTCGGGCAGGATGGCAATACCCAGTTGCCGGTCCACCAGTGAAAGCAATGCGGAAACCTGGTCACTTTCACAGAAAATATTGGGTGCCAAATCTGCCTGACGCATGGCATCAAGCACCATGTCATGGCTGCGCGCCCCATCCTGGCGATGCATCAGAATCAGGGGCGCCTCCGACAGTTCCTTCAGGGTAATCACATCCTGATCCATCCACTTTTCATCCTGTGCATGGGCAACAGCCACCCACGCCTCTGTCAGAAGCGGAATGGATTCATAGGCACCCGCAGGAATTGGCAGCCTGACAATGCCGAATTCAATCACATGCGCATCAAGAAGCTCCAGAATCCGGTAGGTGTTTCCTCCCCGCCAGTTAAAACGCACATGCGGATATTTTTCACTGAAAATCTTGATGCGGTCCGGAATATAAAGGCCGCCCATGGCAGGCAGACCGCCAAGTGAGAGCACACCATGAATGCCATGTTCCATATTGCGGATTTCTTCGGCTGTCGTGCCGATCAGATCCAGAATCTGTGTCGCCCGATGATAAAACGTGTGTCCGATCTGCGTGAGTCTCAAATGCCGGGTATTTCTCTCAACCAGTTTGACACCCAGCTCTTCCTCAAGGAGTTTTAACTGCAGACTTAAAGGCGGCTGGGAAATATGGAGGCGTTCCGCTGCCCGGCTGATATTTCCCTCTTCGGCAATGGCACAGAAATAACGGAGCTGTTTTAAATCCATATATATTTAAAATGTATAAATAACAAATAAAAAAAGTATTTTTAATATATATCGAAAATCGATACACTGCAATCAGGGTATTTCAACTTTACAAACTGACCAGGGAGAAAATCATGAAAATCTGTATTTATGGAGCAGGTGCCATTGGCGGATACATGGCAGTGCAATTGGCAGAGGCCGGCGCAGATGTCTGTGCCATTGCCAGGGGTGAACA
>JAAZED010000055.1 GCA_012512465.1 Oxalobacter sp.
AAGCCAAAAAAGAGGAGCCTTTGCTGGCAGAGCGTGAAGCCAATGAAGAAGAGGTAAAGCAGCTGCTTGCCCTGGCAGAACAGGTTGAAGGCATAACGCGTAATGTGGGTATGCATGCCGGGGGTGTGCTGATTGCGCCTGGCAAATTGACAGATTTCTGCCCCTTGTATACACAGGGAAATGACGGGGGCGTCGTTTCCCATTTTGACAAAAAGGATGTGGAAGAGATTGGCCTCGTCAAGTTTGACTTTCTTGGGCTGGCCACGCTGACTATCCTTGATCTGGCCGCGCGGTATATTCGTGAACTGGATCCGGCGATGGCGGATTTTACGCTGGAATCGATTCCGCTTAATGACAAGCCCACATATGACCTGCTGACAAATGCAAAAACGGTTGCCGTGTTCCAACTGGAAAGCCGGGGCATGCAGGGCATGCTGAAGGATGCCAGGCCGGACCGCTTTGAAGACATTATTGCGCTTGTTGCCTTGTATCGTCCGGGACCGATGGACCTCATACCGGATTTTTGCCGGCGTAAGCATGGTGAGCGCTTTGAGTATCCCGACCCGAGAACAGAAGGCATTCTGTCTGAGACTTACGGCATCATGGTTTACCAGGAACAGGTCATGCAGATGGCACAGATTATCGGCGATTATTCGCTCGGTGGCGCCGATCTGTTGCGTCGTGCCATGGGTAAAAAAGATGCGGATGAAATGGCGGCACACCGGCAGATTTTCCGCGAGGGTGCGGCGAAAAATGATCTTTCTGAAGAAAAGGCCGATGAGATTTTTGATCTCATGGAAAAATTTGCCGGTTATGGTTTCAATAAATCCCATGCGGCAGCTTACGCCTTGCTGGCCTACCAGACAGCCTGGCTGAAAACCCAACACCCGGCAGCTTTCATGGCTGCCAACATGTCGTTGGCTATGGATGATACGGAGAAAGTCCGTATCCTGTTCGAAGATGCGCTGGATGTATGCGGGCTGACGTTGCTGCCACCTGATATCAATTTATCCGAATACCGTTTCAAGCCGGTTGGTGAGCCCCCCAGCGTAAGTGACCAGCCTGTAAAAGAAATCCGTTATGGATTGGGAGCTGTGCGCGGGTCAGGTGAAGCGGCTATCGAAGCCATTGTCAATGCCAGGAAAGAAGGCCCTTTCACGGATCTGTTTGACTTCTGTTCACGCATTGATCGGCGCCAGGTGAATCGGAGGACGATTGATTCACTTATCCGTGCAGGGGCATTTGATGGTTTCGGCGAAAACAGGGCTGTCCTGCTGGCATCTGTTCCATTGGCCATTGAGGCAGCAGAACAGGCAGATGCATCTGCCAATCAGGGAAGTCTCTTTGGCGGGGAAGAAGCCGTCATGCAGGCGGTGGAATATGTTAAAGTGCCGCACTGGACAGAAAAGCAGAAACTGCAGGAAGAAAAGGATGCGCTTGGCTTTTGCATGTCCGGACATCTGTTTCATGCCTATGCAGAAGAGGCTAAACAGTTCGGACATACCCGAATTGCTTCTTTGGCATCATCCCGTGAACCGAAATGGGTGGCAGGTATTATTTCCTCCATTCGTAACCAGATGTCACAGCGTGGCCGCATGCTGGTGGTAACACTGGATGACGGCAGCGGTACGGTTGAAGTGACGGTTTTTTCGGAGCTGCTTGAGCAGAAAAGATCGGTATTTGTGG